>NZ_JAHHWP010000022.1:0-73175 GCF_018729305.1 Phycicoccus mangrovi
CACCAACGCCGCCTCTGGGCCACCGTCCGAACACACCCCGACCAAGACGGCCACCACGTCACCTGGGACCTCACCCCCGGCTCCTACGACCACCACCTCGACACCCTCCGCCACCCACCCGACGACCAGTCGGGCGAAGCAGCCTGACGAGAGCGCGCCCCGAAGCCGTCCGGCACGTGCGGTGGCCGCCCCTCGCTCAGGCGGCGGTGGCCTCGAAGGCCGGATGGCGGCTGCCGACCTCGCGGGCGGTCGACAGGTGCCCGCCGAGGTAGGCCGCGGCCCCCATCGCTGCGGCCCCGGCGAGAGCGAGCGCGGCGCCGGAGGCGTGCCGCCCGCGACGCCGGGAGAGGTAGGAGGCGCCGTACAGCCCGATCGCGGCGCCGTTGGTCACGGCGTGCACCACGCCGACCCGCTGCTCGCGCGGCCCGGAGCCCGACCACTCGGCCCAGCCGGTCCACGCCGTCGGACCGACGGCGGCGAGCCCGACCCCGACGAGGGTGCGCGCCGCCCCGCGGGAGTCGTCACCACCGACGGCGTCGAGCACGGTGGCCGAGGTCCACGTGCCGATCACGACGTCGGTGAGCAGGGGGTGCAGCGCGTGGCCGAGCCAGTCACCCCGCAGCAGGCGCCCGCGCCAGCCGGTGGCGAAGGCCGCATCGACGACCGGCGCGACCGCGGCCACCGCGCGGTCCAGTCCGTCGGCCTCCTCCAGGCGCAGCATCGCCGACACGTGCGGCGGCAGCTTCTCGACCGAGCTCATGGGGGTCCCCTCTCGACGGTGACGACGTGTCGGTCGCCTACCCGCTCGATCCTCCTCACAACCGCATCGCTCGGCAAACGCCCCGGGCGGGAGCGAGCGCTGCATCGCGCGTCAGGCGGCGACGCGCACCGAGTCGCCGGCGTCCCGCGCGGTGACGTCACCCGAGGCCCCCCGCGCCGCCGCGGCCCGCCCGACGACGAACACGTAGAGGACGAAGGCCGTCTCGGCGAGGAGGCCGATGGCGATGCGTGCCCACGTCGGCAGTCCCGACGGCGTGACGAACCCCTCGATGACGCCGCTGACGAACAGCACCGCGACGAGCCCCAGCGCGACCCCCGTCCCCGTGCGCGCCTCCCGGGCCAGGGACCGTCCACGCGGCAGCCCGCCGGGGCTGACCCACGACCAGAAGATCCGCAGTCCCACGGCCCCGGCGACGAAGACGGCCGTCAGCTCGAGCAGCCCGTGCGGGAGGATCAGCCCGAAGAACAGGCCGGTGCGGTCGTGGTAGGCCATGAGCGCCCCGGAGATGCCGACGTTGAGCACGTTGTTCGCGAGGATGTAGACGACCGGCAGCCCGAGCACGCCGAGCGCGATGACCAGCGCCGACACCCAGGCGTTGTTCGTCCAGACGAGCCCGGTGAAGTCCAGGTGCGCGTACTCGCTGTAGTAGTTCTCGAAGTCGGTGTCGACGAACTGCGAGATCTCCTCGGGGGTCATCGTCCGGGTCCACACCTGCGGGTGACGGTAGGCGTACCAGCCGACGAGGAAGGCGATCCCGACGTTGACGAGCGCCGTCGTCACCCACCACCACCGCAGCCGGTACAGCGCGGCGGGGAAGGTCGTCGTGAAGAACGTGATCGGCGTCCGCCACCAGGTCCCGCGGCGGCTCGACGTCGCGAACCGCGCGCGGGCGACGAGCGAAGAGAGGTGGGCGACGAGCGAGGGGTCCGGGCTCGCCGAGCGCACGACCGAGAGATGGGTCGAGACGCGCTGGTAGAGGTCGAGCAGCTCGTCCGCCTCGGCGCCGGTGTGCCGACGCTGCCCCACGAGCGTCTCGAGCCGGTTCCACTGCGCCTGGTGGGCGGCCACGTAGGCGTCGAGGTCCACGGGCTCAGCCTAGGCGACCTCACGCGTCGGCCCACCCGGTTAGCCTGTGCCCGTGAGCAGCAGCGAGGGGACGGGCTACCGCGCGTACGCGAGCGAGGACGTCGTGACGGGCGAGGGCGTCGCCGTCGAGCTGCCCGTCGCCGGCACCCTCGTCCGGGCGGCGAGCGGGCTCATCGACGTCGTCGTCACGATCGTCCTGCTCATCGGGATCGGCTTCGGCGTCGGCTGGCTCGTCGCGAACTCGAGCACGGCCGTCGCCACCGCCCTCGGGCTCGTCGCCACGGTTGCCGTGCTCGTCGCCTTCCCGACGGCGATGGAGACCCTGACCCGCGGACGCACCCTCGGCAAGCTCGCCCTCGGCCTGCGCACGGTGCGCGACGACGGCGGCCCGATCACCGTCCGCCACGCCCTGACCCGCGCGCTCGTCGGCGTCGTCGAGCTGTGGACCCCGCCGTTCCTCGGCGTCCCGGCGCTCGTGTCGTCTGTGGTCAGCGCCCGCAGCAAGCGGCTCGGCGACTACGCCGCCGGCACCTACGTCGTCACCCAGCGCAGCCGGATGCGCCTGCTCCCCCCGCCCGAGATGCCCCCGCCGCTCGCCGCCTGGGCCGGCGCCGCCGACGTCGCGGCGCTCCCCGCGGGGCTGACCGTCGCCGTGCGCCAGTTCCTCGCCCGCTCGGGCAGCCTGACCCCGGCCTCGCGCGAGCCCATGGCCCGCGAGCTGCTCGCCGACGTGCTCCGCTTCGTCGCCCCGGCGCCGCCGGCCGGCTTCCACCCCGAGTACGTGCTCTCCGCCGTCATCGCCGAGCGCCGCCGGCGCGACACCGAGCGCCTCGCCCGCGAGGACGCCCTGCGCCGGCGCGTCGTCGGCGCCGACCCGCTCGCCTGACCCGAGCTCCTCGCACGCTGGAGCGTCAGGCGCCGAGGGCGGCGTACCCCGGCTTGACGACGTGCTCGATGAGCTCGAGCCGCTCGTCGAACGGCAGGAAGGAGGACTTGAGGGCGTTGATGGTCACCCAACGCAGGTCCTCGAGGGTCCACCCGGCCTCGTCGACGAGCAGCTGCATCTCGCGCGACATCGACGTCCCGCTCATCAGCCGGTTGTCGGTGTTGACCGTGACCCGGAAGCGCAGGCCCTTGAGCAGCGTGATCGGGTGCGCGGCGATCGACTCCGCCGCCCCCGTCTGCAGGTTCGAGGACGGGCACATCTCGAGCGGGATGCGCCGGTCGCGGACGTAGGCCGCGAGCCGGCCGAGCGACACCGACCCTCCGTCGAGGACCTCGACGTCGTCGACGATGCGCACGCCGTGCCCGAGCCGGTCGGCGCCGCACCACTGGATCGCCTCCCAGATCGACGGCAGCCCGAAGGCCTCGCCGGCGTGGATCGTGAAGTGCGCGTTCTCACGTCGCAGGTACTCGAACGCGTCGAGGTGTCGGGTGGGAGGGAACCCGGCCTCGGCCCCGGCGATGTCGAAGCCGCCGACGCCGTCGTCGCGGTGGGCGACGGCCAGCTCGGCGATCTCACGGGAGCGCGCGGCGTGCCGCATCGCCGTGAGCAGCGCGACCATCCGGATGGGGGTGCCGGCGGCCGCAGCCTCCGCCTCGCCCTCGCGGAAGCCGGCGAGCACCGCCCGGACGACCTCCTCGAGCGAGAGCCCGCCCTCGATGTGCAGCTCGGGCGCGAAGCGCGACTCCGCGTAGACCACGCCGTCGGCCGCGAGGTCGAGGGCGCACTCACGGGCGACGCGGGTCAGCTGCTCGCGCGTCTGCATCACGGCGACCGTGTGCGAGAAGGTCTCGAGGTAGCGCTCGAGCGAGCCCGAGTCGGCCGCGTCGCGGAACCACCGGCCGAGGGCGTCCGGGTCGGTCGTCGGCAGACCGTCGTAGCCGGACGCGGCGGCCAGCTCGACGATCGTCGCGGGGCGTACACCGCCGTCGAGGTGGTCGTGGAGCAGGGCCTTCGGGGCGCGGCGGACGACCTCCGCGGTCGGGGCGGCGGCGGCGCTCATCGGCCGGTCCCCCTGCCGGTCGTCGGGCCAGTCACCGTCGTCCAGAGGTCAACCACGAGGCCCAGCGTAGCGACCTCCGGCACACCGCACGCCCGCTCCCCCGGTCCGGCGGTGGCGGCCCGCGACCGGCCCGCCGGGAGCGCCCGCGGAGTCGCCTGCACACGAGGAGCCCTGCGGGCCCCCCGGAGGTCTAGCGTGACGCCGGAGCCACCTGAAAGGAGCCCAACGTGATCATCCTCGGCATCGTCCTCCTCGTGATCGGCCTCATCGCCAAGATCTCCATCCTCACGACGATCGGCGTCATCCTTCTCGTCGTCGGCGCGGTCCTCGCGATCCTCGGCGCCACCGGCCGCGCCATCGGCGGCCGCAACCACTGGTACTGAGCGCCACCGCACCACGGAGGGCCGCCTCCCGCACTGCGCGGGGGGCGGCCCTCTGGCGTGTCAGCCTGCGGCTCAGGCGATCCGGTCGATGACGACGGACTCGGGGGTCTGCGCGGTCCCGCCCTCGACGACCTCGATGCCGCCCTCGAGCGCGTCCTCGGCGCGGGCGAACCGCTCCGGGGTGTCGGTGTGCAGCGTGAGCAGCACGTCGCCCTCGCGGACGGTGTCGCCCGGCTTGGCGTGGATCTCGACGCCGGCGCCGGCCTGCACCGGGTCCTCCTTGCGCGCGCGGCCGGCGCCGAGGCGCCAGGCCGCGACGCCGACGGCGTAGGCGTCGAGGCGGGTCAGCGTGCCCGACGCGGTGGCCTTGACCTCGTGCGTGTGCGCAGCGGTCGGCAGCGCGGCGTCCGGGTCGCCGCCCTGCGCGGCGATCATCCGGCGCCACACGTCCATGGCGCGCCCGTCGGTCAGTGCGGCCCGGACGTCCTGGCCGCCGCGGTCGGCGGCCTCGAGCATCTCCTCGGCGAGGCGGACCGTCAGCTCCACGACGTCCTCGGGCCCACCACCGGCGAGCACCTCCACGGACTCGCGGACCTCGAGCGCGTTGCCCGCGGTGAGGCCCAGCGGGGTCGACATGTCGGTGAGCAGCGCGACCGTCGTGACGCCCGCGTCGGTGCCGAGGTCGACCATCGTCCGGGCGAGCTCGGTCGCGTTCTCGCGGGTCTTCATGAAGGCGCCCGAGCCGACCTTGACGTCGAGGACGAGCGCACCCGTGCCCTCGGCGATCTTCTTGCTCATGATCGAGGACGCGATGAGCGGGATCGCCTCGACCGTGCCGGTGACGTCGCGCAGCGCGTAGAGCTTCTTGTCGGCGGGCGCCAGGCCCGAGCCGGCGGCGCAGATGACGGCGCCGACGTCGTCGAGCTGGCGCATCATCGCCTCGTTCGTCAGGCCCGCCTGCCAGCCGGCGACCGACTCGAGCTTGTCGAGCGTGCCGCCGGTGTGGCCGAGGCCGCGCCCGGACAGCTGCGGCACCGCGACGTCGAAGACCGCGACGAGGGGCGCGAGCGGGAGCGTGATCTTGTCGCCGACGCCACCGGTGGAGTGCTTGTCGGCGGTCGGGCGCGAGAGGGACGAGAAGTCCATCCGCTCGCCGCTCGCGATCATCGCGGTGGTCCAGGTGGAGATCTCGCGGCGGGTCATCCCGTTGAGGAGGATGGCCATCGCGAGCGAGCTCATCTGCTCCTCGGCGACGACCCCCCGGGTGTAGGCGTCGACGACCCAGCGGATCTCGTCGTCGGAGAGCTCGCGGCGGTCGCGCTTGTGGACGATGACGTCGACGGCGTCGAAGGCTTCGGTCATCCGCCCATCATGGCAGGAGCGGGCACCCCGTCAGAACGCCCCCGGGTGACCGCCGCTCGGGCCCGTTCTCGTCGAGATCTGCCGTCCCGACAGCGGGTGTCAGGGGCGGCGGGTGGCGAGGTCGTCGGGGCCGAAGGCCTGCGGCAGCACCTCGCGCATCGTGAGGACGCCCTCCGGCGTCTGCAGCAGGGTGTCCGGAGTCCCGTTCTCCCACAGCAGCTGTCGACACCGGCCGCACGGCATGAGGGTGTCGCCGCGGCCGTCGACGCACCAGACGGCCGTCAACCTGCCGCCACCGGTCGCGTGCAGCGTCGACACCATGCCGCACTCGGCGCAGAGCGTGACGCCGTAGCCGGCGTTCTCGACGTTGCAGCCGGACACCATCCGGCCGTCGTCGACCCACCCGGCGACCCCGACGGGGAACTCGCTGTAGGGGCAGTACGCGAGGGTCGTCATGCGGACGGCCTCGACGCGCAGGGCCTCCCAGTCGACGTCGGCAGCGGTCACGACTCCTCCTTCGGGGCCTGGCGCCGCGCGTCGAGCCCGCGGACGACCGCGGCGGTCGCGAGCAGCCGCGCCCCGAGGGCGATCGCCCGCTCGTCGACGACGAGGTCGCCCTGGTGCAGGTCGTAGGTGGGACCACCCGGCGTGCGGGTGCCCAGGCGCGCCATCGCGCCGGACGCGTGGTCGAGGTACCAGGCGAAGTCCTCACCGCCGAGCGACTGCGCGGTGGGCACGGGCGTCAGCCGGCCGGCGAGCGCGCCGCGGCGCAGGGCCGAGATGCCGTCGGCGGTGTTGACGACCGGCGGGACCCCCTTGACCCGCTCGACCTGCGCCTTGACGCCGTACGGCTGGACGACCCCGTGGACGATCTCCTCGAGCAGCGGCCCGACCGTGTGCCACGACTCGGCGTCGAGCATCCGCAGCGTGCCACGGCACTCGCCGGAGGACGGGATGACGTTGGCGACCCGGCCGGCCTGCACGCTGCCCCACACGAGGGCCGCGCCGGTGCGCGGGTCGAGCCGGCGGCCGAGGACGGCCGGCACGTCGGTGATGACCTTGGCCAGCGCGAAGACGAGGTCCTCGGTCAGCTGCGGGCGCGAGGTGTGACCGCCCCGACCGTGCAGCGTGATGTGCACCTGGTCCGCGGCCGCGGTGAGCGCCCCCTCGCGCAGCCCGACCTGGCCGACGTCGATGCTCGGGTCGCAGTGGACGGCGAAGACGGAGTCGACCCCCTCGAGGGCACCGGCCGTGATCGCGTCGAGCGCGCCGCCGGGCATGACCTCCTCGGCGGCCTGGAAGACGGCCCGGACGGCGATCCCGCGGTCGGCGAGGGCGTCCTCGACCTCGTGCAGCGCGAGGACCGCGCCGACGAGCGCCGCGGTGTGCACGTCGTGGCCGCAGGCGTGGCACACGCCCTCGGTGCGCGAGCTGCACTCCAGACCGGAGCGCTCACGGACCGGGAGGGCGTCCATGTCGGCGCGCAGCGCGATGCGGTGCACGGGCTCGGCCGCCCCGAGGTCGGCGAGGACGCCGGTGCCGGGGAGCAGCCGGACGGCGACGCCGGCGGCGTCGAGCCGTCGCGCCACGGACTGGGTCGTGCGCGTCTCCTCGCGGGACAGCTCGGGGTGGGCGTGGAGGTCGCGCCGGATCTCGATGAGCTCGGGTGCAAGCGAGGTGATGCGTTCGCCGAGGGCGGCGAGGAGGGCATCGTCGTTCATCAGAGGACCGACTGTACCGCCGCGGACCTCGCCGCCCGGACCGAACCCGCCGAACCGCCGCCCCGGTCCCGACCCGCGGGACGCGACCGCGTCCGAGCCGCGACGGCGCGTCTCAGGCGGACGGGGCGGGCCGGCGGGCCTTGTACTCGTCCCAGCGGGTGGCCATCCGGTCCATCTCGGTCATGACGAACTCGAGGAACTCGACCGACAGCTGCATCCGCTCCCCCGCGCGGGTCCCTTCGCCGACGGCGTCCCGGGCGGCGGTCAGCGCCACGACGAGCGGACCGTAGAGGCTCTCCTTCTGGACCATGACGTCGTGCCACGCGTCGTCCTGGACGACGTAGACGTCACGGCGGCTGCCGCGCTCCCGCTCGCGCCGGACCATCCGGACCGAGGTGAGGAAGCGGACCGCGCCGGAGACCGCCGCGGGGCTGAGGCCCAGGAGCGTCACGAGCTCGGCGGAGGTGAGCCGGCCGTCCTCGGTCGCGAGGAGGGCCGCGAAGACCCGGGCCGGCTGCAGCTGCATCCCCAGCGACGCGAGGGTCCCGCCGACCTGCTCGACCACGGCGGGGTCCGGGAGGTCGCGCCCCGTGGTACTCGGCTCGGAGGTCGCCATGCGTCGAACATTACAACATTCACAAGATTGTGAAACCGGAGTAGCGTGGACGACGTGACCACCGCCATCGACGTCCGCGGGCTGCGCAAGTCCTTCGGCCGCACCACCGCCCTCGACGGCCTCGACCTCACCGTGCGCGAGGGCGAGGTCCACGGCTTCCTCGGGCCCAACGGCTCGGGCAAGTCCACCACCTTGCGGATCCTGCTCGGCCTCCTGCGCGCCGACGACGGCCGGGCCGTCGTGCTGGGGCGCGACCCCTGGCGCGACAGCACCGACCTGCACCGCAGCCTCGCCTACGTCCCGGGCGACGTCGTCCTCTGGCCGACGCTGACCGGCGGCGAGACCATCGACCTGCTCGGCCGGCTCCGGGGCGGCCTCGACGAGGGCCGCCGCCGACGGCTCGTCGACGCCTTCGAGCTCGACGAGACGAAGAAGGGCAAGGCCTACAGCAAGGGCAACCGCCAGAAGGTCGCGCTGGTCGCGGCGCTGGCGAGCGCGGCCCCGCTCCTCGTCCTCGACGAGCCGACCGCCGGGCTCGACCCTTTGATGGAGCAGGTCTTCCAGGAGGAGCTCGCCGGCCTGCGCCGGGAGGGGCGCACGGTGCTGCTGTCGAGCCACGTGCTCAGCGAGGTGGAGCGCGCCTGCGAGCGGGTGAGCATCGTGCGGGCCGGCCGGGTCGTCGACTCCGGCACCCTCGCCGAGCTGCGCCACCTGACCCGCACCACCGTCGAGGCCGACCTGCGCGACGTGCCGACGGCGGCGGAGGTGGCGGCGTGGCCGGGGACCCACGACGTCTCCGTCGACGGGTCGACGGTGCGCCTGGCGGTCGACCCCGACCACCTCGACGCGCTCGTCGCCGCCCTCTCCGCCCGCGGGGTCACCGGGCTGACCTGCCGGCCCCCGACCCTCGAGGAGCTCTTCCTCGCCCGCTACCGCACCGAGCCGCGCCGGGAGGAGGTGCCGGCATGACCACCCGCCTCGCCGGTCTCGGCCGGCTGCTGCGGCTGGCGCTGCGGCGCGACCGGGTCATCCTGCCCGCGAGCGTCCTCGGCCTCGTCCTGCTCTCCGTGGGCTCCGCACAGGCCACGCTCGCGCTCTTCCCCGACGACGCCTCGGCGGCCGCGGGCCTCGGCGACATCGTCGCCAACCCGGCCGTGGTCGCCATGTACGGCCCGATCAGCGCCGCGGACGCCGACGCCCTCGCCGTCTTCAAGACCGTGATGATGGGCGCCGTCCTCGTCGCGGTCCTCGCGGTCGTCGTCGTGCGCCGGCACACCCGGACCGAGGAGGAGGAGGGCCGCCTCGAGCTCGTGGGCGCGGGGGCCGTCGGTCGCTGGGCGCCGCTCGCCGCCGGCGTCCTCGTCGCCCTCCTCGCCGTCGTCGCCGCGAGCGGCCTCTCGTCCCTCGGCCTGATCTCCCTCGGGATGGAGCCGGCGGGTTCCGTGGCGTTCGGGTTCGCCTGGGCGACAGCCGGGTTCGCCTGGGTCGGGATCACCGCGACGGCGGTGCAGCTCGCGTCCACGACCCGAGGGGCCGGCGGGCTGGCCTTCGGCTCGCTCGGTGCCGCATTCGTCCTGCGGGCGGCCGCCGACTCGGTCGACGGCGGCGTCGTCCACGCCCTCGGATGGCTCTCGCCGCTCGGCTGGGCGGGCCGGGTCGAGCCGTACGGGCCGAACCGCTCCTGGCTCGTCCTGCTCGGGCTCGCCCTCCTCGTCGTCGGCGTCGGCGTCGGCCTCGCCGTGCTGGACCGGCGCGACCTCGGCGCCGGTGTGCTCCCCACCCGGCGGGGTCCGGCGCGGGCCGCGCGCGGCCTCGCGGGCCCGGTCAGCCTGGTCTCTCGCCTCGCCACGGGGACCGTCACCGGGTGGGTCGTCGGCATGCTCGTCGGCGGGGTCGTCCTCGGGGCGCTGCTGGGCGCGGTCGGCGACCTCACGGCCAACCCCGCGATGGCCCGCTTCCTCGAGGCGCTCGGCGGGTCGGCGGGCACGATCGAGGACATCTACCTCGCGAGCGAGACGCGCTTCGTCGCGGTCGCCGTCGCCGCGGCCGGTGTCGCCCTCGTCCTGCGCCTCGGCGCCGCGGAGCGGTCGGGCCTCGGCGAGTCGGTGCTCTCGACCGGCACCAGCCGGCTGCGCTGGTACGGCGCGCACGTCCTCGTCGCGGTGCTGGCGACGACCCTCTTCCTCGTCGTCATCGGGGCCACCGTCGGCGTCGTCGGCTCCGTCGCCAGCAACAGCGCCCCGGGCTTCTGGGCGACGCTCGGTGCGTTCGCCGCCACCCTCCCGGCGGTCTGGGTGCTCGTCGGGGTGGCCGGCCTGCTCGTCGGCGCCCGCCCGCGCGTGGCACCGCTCGCCTGGGGCCTCCTCCTCGTCGGCTTCGTCGTCGGGGAGCTCGGCCCGACGATGCACCTGCCGGGGTGGCTCGTCGACGCCTCGCCCTTCGCCCACCTCGGCCAGCTCCCCGGCGGCGACGTCGCCGCCCTCGCCGCCGCCGTGATGACCGCTCTCTCAGCGGCGCTCGTGGCTGCCGGAGCGGTGGCGTACGGGCGGCGCGACGTCACCTGACGCCCGCGACCCCGCCCGGCGGGTGCCGGGCGGGGTCGCGTGACGGCCCTCGCCGTCCGGTGGACCGGGTCAGTCGGTCGTGACGCGCAGGCGGGTGTGCAGCGTGTCGCCGTCGGGCCACACCGACATGCCGACGGCGGCGAGCGGCTCGAGGTTCTTCGCGGCCTCCGGGTCGCTCTCCGCGAGCTTCGCGAGCCAGTTGTCGCGGCCGTCGACGTCGAGGTAGAACGCGGCGACGGCGGTGTCGGCGTGCGGGACGACCGAGCGGAAGGCCTCCTGGCTGCCGAGCGAGCCACCGGTGGCGACGCTCTCGCGGTAGCCGGCGTCCGGGCCCACGACGACCGTGCGGTCGCCCGCCTGGGTCGTCGCGAGGAGCTGGCCGACGCTCGGGTCCAGCGCCCCGAGGCGACGGAGCACGTCCTGGATGCCGGCGGCGTCGCCGGTCACCTTCGCCGCGACGGGCAGGGCGGCCGGACCGGCGGTGTCGAGCGCCGCCGGGTCGAAGCCGCCGCCGAGGGAGAGGACGGTGCTCGTGCCGAAGAGCGTCTCGAGGTCACCGGGGAGCTCGAGACCGGTCGCCGCCTCGATCGTCGAGTAGAGCTCCTCGACGTCCATGCCCGTCTGGGCGGACGTCTGCGCGGCCTGTGCCTCGAACCACCCGGGGCCCGGGCTCACCGCGAGCGCGGCGAGGGTGTCGTCGGGCAGCGAGGCCATCGAGGTCCCCGCACCGGCGCCGAGCATCGAGCGGCTCGCGCCGTCCACCCCGCTCGCGCCCTCGAGCTCCAGGCCTCCCCCGGCGAAGCGCAGGGTCATCGCGCCGCCGGTGAACTCGTCGTACTGCGCGGTGGCGGCATCGAGACCGGCGAGGTCCTCGCCGAGGTCGAGCGACGTCACGAGCGACCGGATCTGGCTGCCGGGCTTCGGCGCGAGGTACATCGTCACGAGTCCCTGCTCGCCGACGGCGCCGGTCCACTCGGCGTAGTCGCGGGAGCCGGCGAGCGTGGTCTTCGCGGCGGCGTCGGCGACGCGCGTCGCGGTGTCGGCGTCCTGCGCGACGTAGGCCCAGCCGTCGCGGACGACCCAGGTCGGCGTCAGGCCGTCGGTCTTCGCCGCGTCGTCGTTCTCGGCGCAGGCGAGCAGCTTGAGCATCCCCCGGCCCGCGGCCTCGTCGTCGGTCACCTGGACGACGCCGACCGGCACGGAGTCCTCGCCGACGGTGACGCCGGCGACGGCCGCCCGCTGCCCGAGCCACGGGGTGACGTCGCGCGCGGGGTCGAGGTTCGGGCACTCGTCGTCGGAGAGGACGAGGTCGGTGAGCGTCGTGCCGAGGTCGGACTTCTCGGAGACGCCCGTCGAGGACAGCCCGGGGAACTTCGAGAGCGTGCGCAGCGCCTCGACCTTCTGCCCCGCGCCGGGGTCGAGGTCGACGGCCGCGTACGCGAAGGTCGTCCCGGGCAGGACGTCGGCCGGGCGGTCGCCGCCCCCGCCGAGCGCGGTCCACGCCCAGGCACCGGCGCCACCGACCACGACGAGCGCGGCGACACCACCGACGAGGAGGCCGCGTCCCAGGCCGCGGCGCGGACCGGGCTGCTCGGTGACGACCGGCTCGGCGGACCCATCGGCGGCCGCGGAGCCGTCGACGGCTGCGTAGGCGGGCGGGTCGAAGGGCGGCTCGGGACCGCGCAGCGGACCGGACGGCGGGACGGACGACGACGACATGGGGCTCCCCCTCGGTGGGCATCCACGAGGGGATGCGGGCTCGAACGGCACGACCGATCACCACGGCTGCACCGGGGCGCACCCTATCCGCGCGGGACGACGGGCGGTAGCCGCTTCGGGCCCGGCTCCACCGAACGGGTGACGCCGGGCTCAGAGCAGGTCGGTGCGGCCCTCGGCGCGCAGCGCGTCGACGACCGCCTTGACCTCCTGCGCGCGGGCCCGGGTCGTCACGAGGAGGGCGTCCGCCGTGTCGACGACGACGACGTCGTCGAGGCCGACGACCGCGACCCGCCGACCGCCGCCCGGGACCACGACCCCGGAGCCGTCGAGGACCGTCACGTCGGCACGGTCACCGAGCACCGCGACACCGTCCTCCACGGGCAGCAGGCCCGACAGGCTCGCGAAGTCCCCGACGTCGTCCCACCCGAACGGCGCCGGCACGACGGCGACCCGCCCGGCCGCCGCGGCCGGCTCGGCGACGGCGTGGTCGATGGCGATGCGCGTCAGCCCGGGCCACACGTCGTCGAGGCGGCTGGGCGCTGCGGCGATCTCGCGCAGGCCGGCGGCCAGGTCGGGGTGCCACTGCGCCAGCAGGTCGAGCAGGACCGACGCACGGACCACGAACATCCCTGCGTTCCAGCGGAACTCGCCGGACTCGACGTACGCCCGCGCGCGCTCGGCGTCCGGCTTCTCGACGAACTCGACCGCGTGCAGCGCGGTCGGGTAGCCCGCCAGGGGCTCACCCGCCCGGATGTACCCGAAGCCGGTCGCGGGGTGCGTCGGCTCCACCCCGAGCGTCACGAGGTGCCCGTCCCTGGCCACGTCGACCGCCTCCCGCACGGCCGACCGGAACGCGTCGGCGTCCGGGATGACGTGGTCGGCGGCGAACGAGCCGATGACGGCGTCGGGGTCGGTGCGCTCGACGACGGCGGCCGCCAGACCGATGGCGGCCATCGAGTCGCGCGGGGCGGGCTCGGCGAGGACCCGACCCGCCGGCAGGTCCGGCAGCTGAGCGCGCACGGCGTCGGCGTGCGCGGCGCCGGTGACGACGACGGCGTGGTCGCCGGTCAGGGGGGCGAGCCGGTCCAGCGTCGCCTGGAGCAGGGAGCGGCCGCCGCCGGTCAGGTCGAGGAGGAACTTCGGATGGCCCGCGCGGCTCAGCGGCCACAGCCGCGTGCCGGCACCTCCGGCGGGGACAACCGCCCAGAACCCCTCGATCTCCGGCATGCCGTCGAGGTTATCCCGTCACCCGTCGGCCACCGGACACGCACCGGGCGGTCGCCGGGGCGTCGCCCGGGGCGCGGACGCTGGGGGTCGTGCGCATCGTCGTCGTCACCGAGTCCTTCCTCCCCACGCTCAACGGCGTCACCACGTCGGTCTGCCGGGTCGTCGAGTGCCTGGCCGCCGAGGGACACCGCGCCTCGGTCGTTGCACCGCGCCCGGCCCCGTCGGAGCACGCGGGGATGCCGGTGCACACCGTGCCCACCGTTCCGGTCCGGGCCTTTCCCACCGGGCTGCCGTCCGGGGCGGTCCGGGACGTCCTCGAGGAGGTCGCCCCGGACGTCGTCCACGTCGCCTCCCCGTTCGTCCTCGGAGCACGGGCGCTGCGCGAGGCGGAGCGGCTGGGCATCCCGTCGGTCGCCGTCTACCAGACCGACATGCCGAGCTACCTCGCCCAGCACGCCCCGGGCCCGGTCGGGTCCGGAGCGGCCCAGGCCGCGTGGCGGTGGGTGCGCCGCGTCCACGGGCTGGCGGACCTCACGCTCGCGCCGTCCCGCCACACGATGGCCGAGCTGGCGGCGCACGGGGTGCCGCGCACGGCCCGGTGGGGGCGCGGGGTCGACGCCGACCTGTTCCGTCCCGACCGTCGGGACGCCGTCGCGCCCCACCGTCGCGAGCTCGCCCCCGACGGCGAGGTCCTCGTCGGGTACGTCGGCCGGCTGGCCCCGGAGAAGGAGCTGCACCGGCTCGTCGAGGTCGCGCGGGTCCCGGGCGTGCGGCTCGTCGTCGTCGGCGACGGTCCGGACCGCGCCCGCACGGCCGCGCTGCTGGCCGAGGCGGTGGCGGACGGCCCCGGTCGCGCGAACCGGCCGCCGGTGCTCCTCGGCGCCCGGTCGGGCGAGTCGCTGGCCGAGGCCTACGGCCTGCTCGACGTCTTCGTCCACACGGGCACCCGCGAGACGTTCGGCCAGACGCTGCAGGAGGCGCACGCGAGCGGGCTCCCCGTCGTCGCCCCCGCGCGGGGCGGTCCGCTCGACCTCGTCGACGACGGACGGACCGGCCTCCTCGTGGACCCCGACCGGCCCGGCGCCCTCGCCGGGGCCGTCGCGACCCTCGTCGCCGACCCGGCCCTGCGTGACCGGATGGGCCGGGCCGGCCGGGTGGCGGTCGAGGGGCGCACATGGGCCGGCGTCACGGCCGAGCTGGTCCGCCACTACGAGACGGCGGTCGCGGGCCGGAGGGCCCGGAGCGGCCGCCGCGCCGCCTGAGCCCGCCCGGTCGTCAGCCGCCGAGCGGGAGCGACCGCACCACGCGCCAGACGCCGTCCGGGTCGTGGTGGTAGAGCTCGACGCTCGCGACGGTGAAGGCGCACCGGAACTCCGCCAGCCCCTCGAACGCCCGGTCCAGCGCGGCGTCGTCGAGGTGGTGGGCGACCGTCACGTGCGGGTGGTAGGGGAAGTCCAGCGTCCGCTCGACCGGCCCCCCGCGCACGGCGCTCTCGAGCCGCTCGCACGACCCGATGCCCTTGGACACCTGGACGAACACGACCGGGGAGACCGGTCGGAAGGTCCCGGTGCCGGAGAGCACGACCTCGAAGGGCTCGACCGAGTGGCAGACCTCCTCCAGGTGGGTGACGAACGCCTCGTGCTGCTCCGGCGGGACGGCCGTCGGCGGCAGCAGCGTGACGTGCGGCGGGATGGCGTCGGCCATCGGGTCGCCGAACCCGGCTCGCGCGGACTGCAGCTGCTCACCCCAGGGTTCGGGGATGGTGACGGCGACGCCGTGGACGGGCACGAGCCGACCCCTCAGCGCGCGGCCGGCAGCAGGCCGACGGCGTCCCGGACGCGGGTCATCGTCGCGTCGGCGACGACCGCGGCGCGCTCGGCGCCCCGGGCGAGGGTGCGGTCGAGCTCGGCGGGGTCGTCGAGCAGCGTGCGCATCCGCTCCTGGAAGGGGGTGACCGCGTCGACGACGACCTCCGCGACCTCCTTCTTGAGGTCCCCGTAGCCGCGGCCGGCGAAGGACGCCGCGACGTCCTCGACCGGCGTGCCGGAGAGCACCGAGTGGATGACGAGCAGGTTCGAGACGCCGGGCTTGGTCTCCGGGTCGTAGCGGACCTCGGCCTCGGTGTCGGTGACGGCCGAGCGGATGTTCTTGGCGATCCGCGCCGGGTCCTCCATGAGGTCGATGAGGCCCTTGGCGGACGAGCCGGTCTTGCTCATCTTGGCGGTCGGGTCCTGGAGGTCCTGGATCTTGGCCGAGCCCTTGACGATGTAGGGCTCGGGGACGACGAGCGTGTCGCCGAAGCGCGTGTTGAAGCGCTCGGCGAGGTCGCGGGTGATCTCGAGGTGCTGGCGCTGGTCCTCGCCCACGGGGACGTACGCGGCGTCGTACATGAGGATGTCGGCCGCCATGAGCATCGGGTAGGTGAACAGCCCGACGTTGGCGTTCTGCCCCTTGGCCGTCTTGTCCTTGAATTGCGTCATCCGGCTGGCCTCCCCGAAGGCGGTGAGGCAGTTCATGACCCAGCCGAGCTCGGCGTGCGCCGTGACGTGGCTCTGGCAGAACACGGCCGAGCGCTCCGGGTCGACCCCGCCGGCGATGAACTGCGCGGCGGTGACCCGCGTGCGGCGGCGGAGCAGCTCGGGGTCGGTCGGGACGGTGAGCGCGTGCAGGTCCGCGACGAAGTAGTAGGCGTCGAAGTCGTCCTGCAGCCCGACCCAGTTGACGAGCGCCCCGAGGTAGTTGCCGAGGTGGAGCGAGTCGCTCGTCGGCTGCATCCCGGAGAGGATCCGGGGGCGTGCGGCATCGGACGGGGGCTGGGTGGGCATGGCCCCCATTGTGCCCTGCCCCACGTCCCTAGACTCACCCGCATGACGAGTGCCGCCACCACCCACCGCGACGTCCACGGCCACGCGGCGGAGGGCGTCTGGTCGGCCCCCGGCCGGGTCAACCTCATCGGTGAGCACACCGACTACAACGGCGGTCTCGCCCTCCCGATCGCGCTGCCGCAGCGCACGACCGCCGCGGCGTCGCCCCGCACCGACGACCTCCTGCGGGTGCACTCGGTGCAGACCGGCGAGACGGTCGAGGTCGACCTCGGCACCGTCGGCCCCGGCTCCCCCGACGGCTGGGCCGCCTACGTCGCCGGGGTCCTGTGGGCGCTGCGCGAGGACGGCCACCCGGTGCGCGGGATGGACGTGACGGTGACGAGCGAGGTGCCGCTCGGCGCCGGCCTGTCGAGCTCGGCGGCGCTCGAGTGCGCGGTCGGCGCCGCCGCCAGCGACCTGTTCGGCCTCGACCTGCTCGGCGACGACGCCGCCCGCGCGCGCCTGGCCGCCGCCTGCGTGCGGGCCGAGAACGAGGTGGCGGGCGCCGCCACCGGCGGGATGGACCAGTCGGCCGCGCTGCTCTGCCGACCGGGCTCGGCCCTCCTGCTCGACTGCCGCGACGGCGCCACCGAGCACGTCCCGTTCGACCTCGAGGCCGCCGGGATGGTGCTGCTCGTCACCGACACCCGGGCCTCCCACGCGCTCAACGACGGCCAGTACGAGAAGCGCCGGCGGGCCTGCGAGGCGGCGGCCGCCGAGCTCGGCGTCGCGTCGCTGCGCGAGGTCGACCCCGCCACGCTCGACACCGCGCTCGACCGCCTCTCCACCGACGAGCTGCGCCGGCGCACCCGCCACGTGGTCACCGAGATCGAGCGCGTGCGCGAGACCGTGGCGGCGCTGCGGGCCGGTGACCTCGACGAGGTCGGTCGGCTGTTCACGGCCTCGCACGCCTCGCTGCGCGGCGACTACGAGGTCAGCTGCGACGAGCTCGACGTCTCGGTCGAGGCGGCCGAGGGCGCGGGCGCGCTCGGGGCGCGGATGACGGGCGGCGGTTTCGGCGGCTCGTCGATCGCCCTCGTCCCGCGCGACTCCGCGGACGACGCCGTCACCGCCGTCCGCGCGGCGTTCGGGGCCCGCGGCTGGGCGGAGCCGGTGTGCTTCACCGTCACCGCCGGCGGGCCGGCCGCGCGCGACGCCTGACCGCCCGCCTCACACAGGGCCCGACACGACGGAGGGCGCCCCGCGGTCGCGGAGCGCCCTCTCGTGCCGGCGGGACCTAGTTCGTCATCCCCGCACCGACCGTCGTGCCGGTCGCCTCGTCGATGAGGATGAACGAGCCCGTCGTGCGGTTCTGCTCGTAGGGGTCGACGAACAGCTGCTGCGTCGTCCGCAGCCGGATGCGCCCGATCTCGTTGAGCCCGAGCTCACCCGCCTCCTGGTCGCGGTGGAGCGTGTTGATGTCGAGCCGGTACTGCACGTCCTTGACGAGGGCGCGCGCCGAGCGGGTCGTGTGCTTGATGGCGAGCTTCTGCCCGGGTCGCAGCGGCTGGCGCGTCATCCAGCAGACCATCGCGTCGATGTCCTGGGTCGGCTCCGGCGCGTTGCGCACGCGGCAGATCATGTCCCCGCGCGAGACGTCGAGGTCGTCCTCGAGCCGCACGACGACCGACATCGGCGGGAAGGCCTCATCGACCTCCTTGTCGTACAGGTCGATCCCCGCGATCTTGCTCGTCAGGCCGCTCGGGAGGACGAGCACCTCGTCGCCGGGCTTGAGCACCCCGCTGGCCACCCGGCCGGCGTACCCGCGGTAGTCGTGGTGCTCGTCGGACTTGGGGCGCACCACGTACTGCACGGGGAAGCGCACGTCGCGCAGGTCGCGGTCCGAGGCGATGTGGACGTTCTCGAGGTGGTGCATGAGCGAGGAGCCCTCGAACCACGGCATGTTCTCGCTGCGCGTCACGACGTTGTCGCCCTGGAGCGCGGAGATCGGGATGACGGCGAGGTCGGGCACGTTGAGCCGCTGCGCGAACTGCACGAACTCCGTGCGGATGCGGTCGAAGGTCTCCTCGTCCCAGTCGACGAGGTCCATCTTGTTCACCGCGAGGACGAGGTGCGGGACCCGCAGCAGCGAGAGGATGACCGCGTGCCGGCGCGACTGCTCGGTCAGGCCCTGACGGGCGTCGACGAGGACGAGCCCGAGGTCGGCGGTCGAGGCACCGGTCACCATGTTGCGCGTGTACTGCACGTGGCCCGGCGTGTCCGCGATGATGAACTTCCGTCGCGGGGTGGCGAAGTAGCGGTACGCGACGTCGATCGTGATGCCCTGCTCGCGCTCGGAGCGCAGGCCGTCGGTGAGCAGTGCGAGGTCGGTGTAGTCGAAGCCCTTGGTCTTGGACGTGGCCTCGACCGCCTCGAGCTGGTCCTCGAAGATGGCCTTGGAGTCGAGCAGCAGGCGACCGATGAGGGTCGACTTGCCGTCGTCGACGGAGCCGGCGGTGGCGAACCTGAGCAGGTCCATCAGAAGTAGCCCTCCTTCTTGCGGTCCTCCATGGCGGCCTCGGAGAACCGGTCGTCGCCGCGGGTGGCGCCGCGCTCGGTGACGCGGGCGACCGACACCTCCTCGACGATCTCGGCGAGGGTGCTCGCCTCGCTCTCGACGCAGCCGGTCAGGCTGAGGTCGCCGACGGTGCGGAACCGCACGGTGCGCTCGGTGACGACCTCGCCGTCACGGCACGGGTTGGCCGGGTGCTCGCTGAGGAGCATCCCGTCGCGCTCGAAGACGCGGCGGCGGTGGGCGAAGTAGATCGAGGGGATCTCGACCTCCTCGCGCTCGAGGTAGTGCCAGATGTCGAGCTCGGTCCAGTTCGACAGCGGGAAGATCCGCATGTGCTCGCCGGCGTGGAGGCGCCCGTTGTAGAGCGACCACAGCTCGGGGCGCTGGTTCTTCGGGTCCCACTGGCCGAACTCGTCGCGGTGGGAGTAGACGCGCTCCTTGGCGCGGGCCTTCTCCTCGTCGCGCCGGCCGCCGCCGAACGCCGCGGTGAAGCCGTTCTTCTCGATGGCGTCGAGCAGGGTGCCCGTCTGGAGGCGGTTGCGGCTCGTGCGGCCGTCGTCGACGACGACACCGTTGGCGATGGCGTCGTCGACGGACGCGACGATCATCTGTGCGCCGAGGCGCTCGACCCAGCTGTCGCGCGTCGCGAGCACCTCGGGGAAGTCGAGCCCGGTGTCGACCTGGAGCAGCGGGAACGGCAGCCGCGCCGGGTAGAAGGCCTTCTCGGCCAGCCGGAGCATGACGATCGAGTCCTTGCCGCCGGAGAACATGAGGACAGGTCGCTCGAGCTCGGCGACCACCTCACGGAAGATGTGGATGGACTCGGACTCGAGCTCGTCGAGCTGCGAGAGCCGGTAGTCGGCATGGGTCTGCACTGAATGTTGCCTTCCGTGACGGGTCGCGGCCGACCCTACCCGCGACCGTGTACCCCACGTCGTGGGAATCTGCACCTCGGACACCGATTTGTGGGCAGACTGGCCGCGTGACCGACCCTCTGCCGACGTTCAGCCCCCCGAGGGCGGATCTCGACGACCTCGTCCTGCTGCGGAGGGGCTTCTACGGCAGCGACGCCCGGCTCCGTCCGCTGCCCCTCCCCGACGACGTCCGCCAGAACGCGATTGCCGCCGGCGGGCTGGTCGTCGTCGACCCCGAGGGCGTGCCGGTCGTCCGCCTCGAAGGGCTCGACGACGCCGGTGGCGGGACGGTGGCGGGACGCCCGCAGTGGCTGGGGTGGCCCTCGAGCCGCCCCTTCGAGGAGCTGCACCCCGCCGAGCCGGTCGACCTCACCGGTCGCCCGGTCCTGCTGGTGGACAACCCGTCCGACGTCCCCGACGAGGTCCCTGCCGGCGCCGTGGTCCTCGCCCTCGTCTCGACCTCGCTCGACGGACCGTCCGAGGCCGTCGACACCGTCCGCGCGGCCCTCGCCGCGACGGGGGACCGCGCCCGGGTGCTCGTGCTGCCCCTCCCCCCCGGTGACCCCGGGCGCCGGCGTGCCCTCCTCACGACCCTCGGCGTCGACGACGCGCGCGCCGCGTCAGACGCCGCCCCCGCCCCGGACGGGAGCCCCGACGGCCTCGGTGGCGTCGTCCTCTTCCTCACCGGGTTCTCCGGCTCGGGCAAGTCGACCGTCGCGCGGGCCGTCTCGACCCGGCTCGTCGAGGACGGTCGCGCGCTGACCCTGCTCGACGGTGACGTCGTGCGTCGCAGCCTCACCGCCGGCCTCGGCTTCAGCCCGGCCGACCGGCGGACCAACGTGCTGCGCATCGGCTGGGTGGCGGCCGAGGTCGCCCACCACGGTGGCATCGCCGTCTGCAGTCCGATCGCCCCCGAGGACGAGGTCCGCCGGCAGGTCGCCGAGCGCGTCCGCGAGCGCGGTGGCCGCTTCGTCCTCGTCCACGTCGCGACCCCCATCGAGGAGTGCGAGCGCCGCGACCGCAAGGGCCTGTACGCCGCCGCGCGGCGCGGCGAGATCCCCGACTTCACGGGCGTCTCGGCGCCCTACGACGTGCCCGCCGACCCCGACCTGCGCCTCGACACGACCGGGCGCGACGTCGCCGGCTGTGCCGACGAGGTGCTCGCGCTGCTCCGACCGACCGACGGGACCCACCGTGCTTGACGCGCTGTTCACCACCGACGCCCTCGCCGTCCTCGTCGTCGCCCTCGGGGTCGGCGTCGTCGTCGGCCTCACCGGGATGGGCGGTGGCGCCCTCATGACACCGGCGCTCGTGTTCCTCGGCATCCCGCCGACGGCTGCGGTCGCCAACGACCTCGTCGCCGCGGCGGTCAACAAGTCGATCGGCGCCGCCGTGCACACCCGGCAGGGCTCTCCCGACCTCCGGCTCGCGGGGATGCTCGTCGCGGGCTCCGTGCCGAGCGCCCTCGTCGGGGCGTGGCTCGTCGGGCAGCTCGGGTCGGGCGAGAAGGCCCAGGAGACGCTGCGGCTGGCCATCGGCGTGACGCTCCTGCTCACCGCGGTGACGTACACGGCGCGCGTCTACGGCTCGACGTTCCTCGACTGGGGCGCGCGCTCGGACGACACCCGCCGGGTCAAGCCCCTCCCGACGGTCCTCGTGGGCGCGGTCGGCGGCTTCCTCGTCGGCCTGACGAGCGTCGGCTCGGGCTCGATCATCATGATCTCGCTCCTGCTCCTCAACCCCGGGATGTCGGTCAAGCGCCTCGTCGGCACCGACCTCGTCCAGGCCGTGCCGCTCGTCATCGCCGCGGCCATCGGCCACGTCGTCGTCACCGGCGTCGACTGGGCCGTGCTCATCCCCCTCGTCGTCGGCGGCGCCCCCGGCACCTTCCTCGGGGCACGGCTCTCGTCGTGGATCCCGTCGCAAGCGGTCCGGCGGGGCATCGTCATCGTCCTCACCCTCACCGGGCTGAGCCTGCTCCGCGTCCCGCCCCTCGGCGTGGGCGCGGCGGGTGCCGCCCTCCTCGTCCTCGGCCCGCTCGCGTGGGCCCTCCTCCGGGTGCGGCACGGGATGACCCCGTTCCGCACCTCCCGCACGTCCGACCTCTGACCACCGAACCCGACGCTCGACGAAGGACCACCGTGACCACACCATCAGCCGACGACCACGCCGTCGCCGCGGAGGTGGCCGAGCAGGCCGGCGCCCTCTTGGTCGCGCTCCGCGCGGAGCACACCGACCTCGAGGGGCAGGAGCTCAAGGACCTCGGCGACCGCCGCTCCCACGAGCTGATGGTGCGCCTGCTCGGCGAGCTGCGCCCCGACGACGCGGTCCTCAGCGAGGAGGGCGCCGACGACCCCGTCCGCCTCGCCGCCTCCCGCGTCTGGATCGTCGACCCCCTCGACGGCACCCGCGAGTTCTCCGAACGGCCGCGCGACGACTGGGCCGTGCACGTCGCGCTGTGGCAGGACGGTGACCTCGTCGCGGGCGCCGTCGGCATCCCCGCGCGCGGCGTCGTGCACCGGATGGACCGCCCGTCCCCGCTCCCCGCGCGCCCGGACGGCCCGGTGCGGCTCGCGGTGAGCCGGAGCCGCCCGCCGGCCTTCGTCGTCGCGCTCGCCGAGTCCCTCGGCGCCGAGCTCGTCGCCATGGGCTCGGCCGGGGTGAAGGCGATGGCCGTCGTCGACGGCACGGTCGACGCCTACCTGCACGCCGGCGGCCAGTACGAGTGGGACTCGGCGGCGCCGGTCGCCGTCGCGCTCGGGCACGGCCTGGCGCCGACGCGGCTCGACGGCTCGCCGCTGCAGTACAACCGCGAGAACCCGTGGCTGCCCGACCTCGTCGTCGCGCGGCCGGAGGTGCTCGCCGAGGTGCGCGAGGCGCTCGACCGGCTCGCCTGAGCCGAGCGGCCGCGGGTCAGGCGGGGCCGCTCACAGGGCGTACTCGACGAGCACGGCCGCGTGGTCGCTCCAGCGCTCGGCGTAGCTCGGCGCCCGCCCGACGGAGGCGGCGACGGCGAGCTCGGCCAGCGGCGCGGTGGCCAGCTGGTAGTCGATGCGCCATCCGGCATCGTTGTCGAAGGCCTGCCCGCGCCACGACCACCACGTGTAGGGACCGGGGCCGGGGCCGTGGAGGCGTCGGGTCACGTCGACGAGCCCGTGCTCGGCGGCCCAGCGGCTGAGGTGGGCCTGCTCCTCGGGCAGGAAGCCGGCCTTGCCGCGGTTGCCCTTCCAGTTCTTGAGGTCGTCCTGCGTGTGCGCGATGTTGAGGTCGCCGGTGAGGACGGCGAGGCGTCCGTCGGCGGCCCACGCCCCGACGCGCGCGCCGACCGCGTCGAGGAAGCGGTACTTCTCGTCCTGGCGGGGCGTGCCGGCCTCGCCCGTGTGGACGTAGGCCGAGGCCACCGTGACGAGCCGGCCCGCGACGAGGACGTCCGCCTCGACCCAGCGCCCGGTCCCGTCGAACTCCTCGCCGACGTCGGTGCGCACGTCCTTGACGGGGTGACGCGAGAGGACGGCCACGCCGGCGCGGCCCTTGGCGCCGGACGGGCTGTGCGCGAGCTCCCAGGACGCGAGCGGCGACCCGTCGAGGGCCGCGCGCAGCTGGCCGTCGTCGGCCCGCACCTCCTGCAGCGTGACGACCTCGGCGCCGCTGGCGGCCAGCCACTCCACGCCGCCGCGGCGCTGTGCGGCCCGGATGCCGTTGACGTTGGCGGAGGCGACGATCATGCGGACCAGTCCACCATCGACGCCGGGCGAGCCGGCCGTCGGGGTCACCCCCGGGGCCACTCCCCCGTCACGGCGAAGTCGGCGGTGGCGAGGTCGGCCGAGCCGGCCCGCAGCACCGAGTCCCCGGCGACCAGCCAGGCACCGGAGCCGTCGAGCGACAGGCTCACCCGGCCGGGCCGGGGGCGCTCGTCCCCGACGCACTGGCCGTCCCCGACCTCACCGTCGACGAGCGTGAGGACGCGCACACCTTCGCACCCGTCGTCGAGCGCGGCGAGCGCGCCGACCCCCGGGCCGGTGAGCGCGAGGGCGGCGAGGCCGTCGACCGTCCCGGCGGTGCGCCACGAGGCGCCGCCGTCGTCGGTGGAGCGAAGAGTTCCGTCCGAGCAGGCCACCGACGCGACCCCGTTGCCCAGGCCTGCGAGGTCGAGGACCTCTGCGCTCCGGCGGCACGGAGCGCCGGTGTCACCCCCCGGCACGTGGACGAGCGTGGGGTCCTGCGGGTCACGTCCCCATGCCGTCGTCGCGGAGCGCGGCTCGGACCAGGACGCGGCGGAGTCCGCTGTGTCCCAGAGCCGGAAGGCGCACCCATCGTCGCCGCCGACGGCGAACGCCCGCTCGGCGTCGGCGGGCCGCAGGCGGGTCAGACCTCCCGGGGCCGCCTCCGTCGACCACCGCCGACCGCCGTCGGTGCTGACGTGAACCGCGCTCGGGTCGCCGCAGCCTCCGACATCGAGGGCCCAGACGACGGTGTCATCCACCCCCGCGATGAGGCGCATGGCGGGAGCGACGGCGGGACGCGCCGTCTCGGAGGTCTCGGTCGACGGGGACGGTGTCGGACGACGAGTCGAGGTCTGTGACGGCTCAGTGGTCCGGCTGACGGATCCACCGGACGGAGCAGGTGCACCGGAAGCGGGCCCGGCGACCGAGCGCAGCGCGAGCACGACGAGGACGAGGTCGACGACGAGGAACGCCACCAGCCCCGCGGTGAGTAGGCTCCGGCGGTCCATGGGTCCCAGCATTCCCGAGAGTCCCTCCAGTCACAACGCGTTCGACGAAGACCGGCCGACCGTACCCGCCCGCGCCACGATGCCGACCCGCGTCGACGCGGCTATCATTCGTCCGACCGGGGGCAGCGGCCGTCGGCGCCGAACCTCTGAGGACGGATCGTGGAACTCCAGGACTACCTGCTCGTCGTGCGCAAGCGCTGGCGGCTGATCGCCCTCGTCGTCCTCACGACCGTGATGATGGCGTCCGCCGCGACCCTGGCCTCGACGAAGGTCTACGAGTCGACCTCGCAGTTCTTCGTCTCCACGACGGGGTCCGAGGACAGCGTCTCGCTCCTCCAGGGCAGCACCTTCACGCAGCAACGCGTCAAGTCCTACACGCAGCTGCTGACCACCCCCCGCATCCTCGAACCCGTCGCCGAGGAGGTCGGTGGCTCCGCGGACGCCATCGCCCGCCAGGTCACGGCCACGACGCCCCCCGACACGGTGCTCATCGGGGTCGCGGTCCGTGACGCGGACCCGGCCCGCGCCGAGGCCATCGGAAAGGCCATCGCCACCGAGTTCCCCTCCGCGGTCACCGAGCTGGAGAGCCCCGAGGGTGCGAAGGCCAGCCCGGTCAAGGTGACGGTCGTCCAGTCCCCCAGTGCGCCGACCGCTCCGGTCAGCCCCAACCCTGTGCGCAACCTCGCGCTCGGCGTCGTCCTCGGCCTGCTGCTCGGTCTCGGCGCCGCCGTACTGCGCGACATGCTGGACCGGGGCGTGAAGACCACCGACGATGTCAAGCAGGTCACCGAGGCACCTGTTCTCGGCGCCATCGCCCACGACCCTGAGACGAGCAAGCGTCCGCTGATCGTCGAGGTCGACCCCCGCTCGCCGCGGGCGGAGGCGTTCCGGTCGCTGCGCACCAACCTCCAGTTCGTCGACGTCGCCAACCACCCCCGCACGATTGTCGTCACCTCCTCGCTCGCCGGTGAGGGCAAGAGCACGATGACGGCCAACCTCGCGCTCACGATGGCCCAGGCCGGGGCGCGGGTCTGCCTCATCGAGGCTGACCTGCGTCGGCCCAAGGTCCTCGAGTACATGGGCCTCGAGGGCGCCGTGGGACTGACCGACGCCCTGATCGACCGCGCCGACGTCATCGACGTCATCCAGCCCTACGGCGGGACCAACCTGTGGGTGCTCGGCGCAGGCCGCATCCCTCCGAACCCGTCCGAGCTGCTCGGCTCGTCGGCGATGCGCTCGCTCCTGCAGAACCTCGCCGGGCGCTTCGACTACGTCATCGTCGATGCTCCCCCCACCCTGCCGGTGACCGACGCGGTGGTCCTCTCGAAGCTCACCGACGGGGCGATCGTCGTGGCCGGCTCCGGTCTCGTCGACCGTGACCAGCTCGCCCAGACCCTCGACACGCTCGCATCGGTCGGGGGGCGGGTCCTCGGCATCGTCCTCAACCGTGTCCCGGTCCGCAGCCTCGGCGCGTACGGCCGCTACGCCTACGACACCCCCGAGGACGACGCCACTCGGCGGGACCGCGCGCGGGTCGCCGGCTGACGCGCTCCGGTCACAGCGTGCGAGACGCCGCCACACCGGCGCGCAGCGCCGCGACCACCGGGCCGAGCGCGTCGTCGACCTGCCGAGCCATGAGGGCGAAGCCCTCCGGGCCCTCACCAATGGGGTCGTGGACGTCAACACCGTCCTGCCGCGCCGGCACAGTGCCCCGCCGTAGCAGGGCGCGGTCGACGACGTGCCGGACCCACGAGGTGCCCTCGGCAGGGGGTGGCTGGAGCAGGTCAGCGGGGGCCACCCCGTCGAGCAGGTCGGCGAGGTCGCGCAGCGTGACCGTGCGGCGCAGGGCTCCGGGGAAGAGCCGGGTCGCGGCGGCTCGGTGCTCACGCGCGGCGGTGATGACCAGGTCCGCCCCACGCAGCAGTTCCACGGTCAGGTCCCGGGCGGCGAAGCCCTCGGCGTCCGCGCCGGCGGCAAGCAGGCGCTCGCGCGTGCCGGGGTCCATGTCCCGCCCGGTCAGTGCCCGCGTGCCGGCCCCCGACACCGTGATGCCGGTGCCGACCAGCTCCTGACGCAGTCTCCGCTCCAGGTAGGGCGAGCGACAGACGTTGCCGGTGCACACCACGAGCACGGTCCCACTGTTCGTCACACCTGTCTCCTTGGTATCGTTCGTCGCGGTCGCGATCCGGCAGGGGGGTGCGCGGACTGAGGAACCCGTGGCGCCATGACATCGCCGCGGGCGCCTACTCTATGTCGATCGGGGAGTTGCCATGTCCGGTGAGAGTGCGCCGCCCACTCCGGCGAGCCGGTTGATGACGCGCCTGCGCTGGACCGCTGTGGACGCTCTCGTGTGGGCCGTCGCGCTCACCGTCGCGACCTCGCTCCGGCTCGACTTCGGCATCCCCACCGAGTACTACCGAGGCCTTGTTCTCGCCACCGCGGTCGCCTTCAGCCTGCAGGTCGCCATCGGGTGGGTCTGGGGGCCCTACGCCGTCCGCCACGAGCTCGGCTCCTTCGAGGAGGTGGGCGAGCTCGCGCGGGCCACCGCTGTCACGGGGGTCGTTCTCGCCGCGGCGGTCGTCGGACTCGACGCGATCGCCCTCCCGCGCAGCGTGCCGGTCACCGCCACCGTGCTGGCGCTCGGCGGGATGTTCGCCGCGCGCTTCGTCGTCCGGGCCCGGGCCACCCGCCGCGTCTACGTGGGTCGGGACAGCCGCCGAGCCGTCGTCTTCGGCGCCGGCGGAGGCGGCCGGATGCTCGTCCGCAGCCTCGTCAGCGACCCGGGCAGCGGAATCCGCCCGGTCGCCCTCCTCGACGACGACCACACCAAGCAGCGGCTCTCGATCGCGGGGGTGAAGGTCCGCGGCCGCCGTGAGCACCTCGCCGAGGTCGCGCGCCGCACGGACGCCGACACCCTCGTCATCGCCGTCCCGACCGCACCCGCGGACCTCGTGCGGGAGCTCTCGGCGGCCGCCACGAACGCCGGGTTGAGCGTCCTGGTCCTCCCGGCAGTGCGTGAGATCTTCGGCGGTCGGCCCACCGCCTCGGACCTGCGCGACCTCGACGTCGCCGACCTCCTCGGCCGCCAGCCGATCGAGCTCGACATGGCCGCGATCTCCGAGCAGCTCTCCGGTCGACGCGTGCTCGTCACCGGCGCGGGCGGGTCGATCGGGTCCGAGCTCTGCCGCCAGATCGCCCGCTTCTTCCCGGGTCAGCTGTTCATGCTCGACCACGACGAGTCGGGGTTGCACGCGACGCAGATGTCCATCGAGGGTCACGCCCTGCTCGATTCGGATTCCCTCGTGCTCTGCGACATCCGCGATGCCGACAGCCTGCGCGAGGTCTTCGAGCGCACCCGTCCGGACGTCGTCTTTCACGCGGCCGCGCTCAAGCACCTGACCATGCTCGAGCGTCACCCCGCCGAGGCGCTGAAATCGAACGTGTTGGGCACTCGCAACGTGCTCGACGCCGCGCGCCACGTCGGGGTGTCGACGTTCGTCAACATCTCCACCGACAAGGCGGCCAACCCGCAGTGCGTCCTCGGATGGTCCAAGCGGGTAGCGGAGCGCCTGACCGCGGCAGCCGACGCCCAGGAGCCCGAGGCGCGGTACATCAGCGTGCGGTTCGGCAACGTGCTCGGGTCTCGCGGCTCCGTGGTCATCGCCTTCACCGAGCAGATTCGCTCCGGCGGCCCGGTGACCATCACCCACCCGGACGTCGAGCGCTACTTCATGCTCATCCCCGAGGCGTGCCAGCTGGTCCTCCAGGCGGCGAGCATCGGCGACGGTGGCGAGGTCATGGTGCTCGACATGGGGACCCCGGTGAAGATCACCGACATGGCCCGCACGATGATCCACATGTCCGGTCGCACCGACGTCGAGATCGTCTACACGGGCCTGCGCCCGGGCGAGAAGCTCTCGGAGGAGCTGTTCACTCCGGGCGAGGCTGTCCGCGCGTCCAGCCACCCCCTCATCACCACCGTGGAGGTCCCGGGACTCGAGTGCGACACCCTCGACCTCCCTGCCGCGCACGACGTCCGTTCGTGGCTCGTCGCGTACTCCGGCACGAGCCAGGTGAGCTCGCGTCCCTGAGCGACCGTGACCGTTGTTCGGGTCCGAACGACCCGCCCACATCCTGTGCACGCACTGAAGAAGGACTCTGATGACTGACTCTGCCCTGACCGCTGCCGGCGCCACGGTGACCATCACGGGGGGGACCGGATCGTTCGGCTCGACGATGGTCACGCACCTGCTCGAGCGAGGTGTGGAGCGCATCAACATCCTCAGCCGCGACGAGGCCAAGCAGGACGACATGCGCCAGCGGCTCGCCGACCCACGCGTCAAGTTCTTCGTCGGCGACGTCCGTGACTACGAGAGCGTGAACGCCGCCGTCACGGGCGCCGACTTCGTCTTCCACGCCGCGGCACTCAAGCAGGTCCCCTCGTGCGAGTTCTTCCCGGACCAGGCCGTCAAGACGAACGTGCTCGGCAGCCAGAACGTCATCCAGGCGTCGCACCGCGTCGGCGTGCGTTCGGTCGTCTGCCTGAGCACGGACAAGGCCGTCTACCCCGTCAACGCGATGGGCATGTCGAAAGCCTTGATGGAGAAGACCGCCCAGGCGTTCGCGCGCAACCACCCCGAGTCCTCCACGACCGTCTCCGTGACCCGCTACGGCAACGTGCTGTACTCGCGGGGATCGGTGATTCCGCTGTTCGTCAAGCTGCTCCGTGCCGGCAGGCCTCTCACCCTGACCGCACCCTCCATGACGCGCTTCCTCATGTCCCTGCAGGAGTCGGTCGACCTCGTCGAGCACGCCTTCCTCCACGCCAACCCCGGTGATCTCTTCGTCAAGAAGGCCCCTGCGTGCACCGTCGAGACCCTCGCGCGGGCCACCGCCCGGGTCCTCGGGTACGGCGAGCCGGACATCCAGGTCATCGGTGTCCGCCACGGCGAGAAGATGTACGAGACTCTGCTGACCCGCGAGGAGATGTCCCGCTCGGAGGACCAAGGGGACTACTTCCGCATCTCGCTCGACGCACGAGCACTCGACTACGGCATCTACGAGGACCGCGGCGAGCCGGGCAGCGCCGTCGTCGAGGAGTACGACTCGACGACGACCGAGCAGATGGGGGTCGAGGAGACGGAAGCGCTCCTGCTCACCCTCCCGGAGATCCAGGACCTGCGCGCAGGGTCACGCGCATGAAGGTCGTCCTGACGGGTGCGGCGGGCTTCCTCGGCTGGCACACCCGACTGCGGGCCCACGCCCTGGGTGAGCACGACGTCGTCCCGGTCTCCCGGAAGACCTGGTCGGACCTGCCTTCCCTCGTGGCCGGCGCAGATGCCGTCATCCACGTCGCCGGAGTCAACCGTGGGACCGACGAAGAGGTCGAGCAGGGGAACATCGACCTCGCGAACGACGTCGCCTCAGCGGTGCGCGCCGTAAACCGTCCGGTTCGTGTCGTGTACGCGAACTCCATCCAGGACGGCAACGGCACCCCGTACGGCACCGGCAAGGCGACGGCCGGCTCGACCCTGTCGTCCCTCAGGGCGCAGGGGCACTCCGTGGTCGACGTCCGGCTGCCCAACATCTTCGGCGAGCACGGTCGGCCCCGCTACAACAGCTTCGTGGCGACGTTCGTCCACGCGGTGGCCGCCGGAGAGTCGCCCGAGGTGACCGACCGGCCGGTCGAGCTGCTCCACGTGCAGGACGCAGCGCAGGCGATGCTGGACGGCCTCACGACGGACTCGGAGCGCCTCGACCCGCGCGGGACCCGGGTGGGCGTCCAAGAAGTGCTCGACCTCCTCCACGAGTTCGAGGCGAGCTACTCCACCGGCGAGTTCCCTGATCTGTCGACTCCGTTCCGGATCGCACTGTTCAACACCTACCGTGCGGCCATCTTTCCCCAGCGCTACCCGATTACGCTGACCCCCCACGCGGACGCCCGGGGCACCTTCGTCGAGACGGTGCGCAGCCGCGGCGGCGAGGGACAGTCGAGCATCTCGACGACGGTCCCGGGCATCACCCGCGGCGAGCACTACCACCTGTCCAAGATCGAGCGCTTCGCCGTCGTCCAGGGCACGGCGACCATCGCCCTGCGTCGCATGTTCCACGACGAGGTCGTGGAGTTCGCCGTGTCGGGCGACGCCCCGTGCGCGGTCGACATGCCCGTGGGCTGGGCGCACAACATCACGAACACCGGGGATGATGTGCTCCTCACACAGTTCTGGTCGCACGAGCTCTTCCGCCCGGACGCACCCGACACCTTCCCTCACCCCGTCATCCAGGAGGCCGGAGCCTGATGCTCAAGGTCATGACCGTCGTGGGCACCCGGCCTGAGCTGATCCGCCTCTCGCGGGTCATCGCGCGGCTGGACGCCACGGTCGAGCACGTGCTCGTGCACACGGGGCAGAACTACGACTACTCGCTGAACGAGGTGTTCTTCCGCGACCTCGGCATCCGTCAGCCCGACCACATGCTCGGCGTCGACACCTCCTCCTTGGGCGCGGTCCTCGGCGGCACGCTCGTGGCGGCGGAGAAGGTGATGCTCGAGGAGCGTCCCGACGCCGTCGTCGTCCTCGGCGACACCAACTCCTGCATCGCCGCCGTGATGGCCAAGCGGCTGCGAATCCCGGTGTACCACATGGAAGCCGGCAACCGGTGCTTCGACGAGAACGTGCCCGAGGAGACCAACCGCCGGCTCGTCGACCACGTCGCGGACTTCAACCTCGTCTACACCGAGCACGCCCGGCGCAACCTTCTCGCCGAAGGCCTGCACCCGCGTCGCATCATCAAGACCGGGTCCCCGATGCGCGAGGTGCTCGACGCCTACCGTGACCAGGTCCTCGCCTCCGACGTCCTGACGCGTCTCGGCTTGGAGGAGGGCGGCTACTTCCTCGTGAGCGCGCACCGCGAGGAGAACGTCGACTCCCCCGAGCGGCTGCGCGCCCTCCTCGACTGCCTCGTCGCCGTCCGCGAGCGCTTCGGCCTGCCCGTCTTCGTCTCGACCCACCCGCGCACGCGCAAGCGGCTGGAGGCGCTCCCCGAGTGGTCGGAGCCGGAGGGCGTCACGTTCAGCGAGCCCTTGGGCTTCCACGACTACAACCACCTCCAGCTCAAGGCCGCCTGCTGCCTGTCCGACAGCGGGACGATCGCCGAGGAGTCCACCCTGCTTGGGTTCCCTGCGGTCACCTTGCGTGACTCCATCGAGCGCCCCGAGGCCCTCGACACCGGCGGCATCCTCATGACCGGCCTCGACGCGCACGACGTCGTCGAGGCGGTCGCCGTCGCGATGTCCTCCGGGCACAGTCGCGACGGGGTCGGACACCTGACGCCGGACGACTACCTCATCGACAACACCAGCGAGCGCACTGTCAACTTCATCCTGTCGACGGCCCGGCGCCACCACGCCTGGGCGGGCATTCGCAGGTCGTCATGAGGGATGTGCCATCGCGCACGCCCCCGAACGAGGTGGCCACCGTCGACGCCCGTCGACGTCGGGTCCGTACCCTTCTCGGAGGTGTCGTCACCTCTGTCTTCAGCCGAGGCCTCGCCGCTCTCACCCCCCTGCTGCTGGTTCCCATCAGCCTCGACTACCTCGGCGCGGAGGGATACGGAGCGTGGTCCGCGGCGCTGGCCGTGACGAGCCTGATGCTGTTCGCCGACCTGGGTCTCGGTACAGGCCTCATGACCAGGCTGGGGCAGCTCTCGGCCGGGACCCCGGAAGATGGCGGCCGCCACGCGCAGCTAGCCCGGGCCTACGTCACCAACGCCTATGTGATGGCAGCCTTCATCGTCGTTCTCGGATGGTCGCTCCTCTTGCTCACGACGCAAGTGGTGCCCTGGGCGCGTTTTCTGGGTGCGGACGACCCCCACGATCCTGCCGTGAGTGCCATCGCCGTAGTGACCCTCGCCGCCTTCCTCGGCAATATCGTCGCCAGTCTCGTGGTGCGGATTCAATACGGGATCGGCCAGCAAGCGGTGTCGAACATCTGGCAGGGAGCAGCGAGCATCACATCGCTGGGAGCTGCTCTCCTCGCCGTGAAGCTTGATGTCGGCCCGGGTGCCTTCGTCGCTTGGTGCGCGTTCGCCCCTGTGGGGATCGCGTCGCTCAACACAGCCACCTTCTTTCTCGTGTCTCAGGACGGGCGTCGGATACGCCCGAGCCTGCACCTGTACTCGTCGACGGTGCTCCGAGAGCTGCTGCGCCTTGGCAGCCGCTTTCTTCTCGTCACGGTCCTGTTGACGATATGCACGCAGATCGACCCTTGGCTGGTGGCCCACACGGCGGCGCTCGCGGACGTCCCCACCTTTGCAGTCCCGGCACGCATCTTCGCCCTCATCGGGACCTTGACGCTGACCCTCACGCAGCCTCTTTGGCCCCTGCACGCTCAAGCACTGGCTCATCACGACGTGGAGTGGGTGTCGACCATCACACGCCGGATGACGGTCGTCACGCTCAGCATCGTGGCGGCGGCTGGGGCGATCGCTGTGTGGGCCGGCCCTGCGGCGGTCGACATCTGGCTGCAGTCAGGCATCAGTCGGGAGCCCTTCCTGTGGGCCGGCTTGGCCGTGTGGTGGTTCGTCCAGGCGGCTACTGGGCCCGCTTTCATGGCTCAAAACGGGGCGGAGGTCCTCGCCCCGCAGACCATCGGCTACACCGTTCTTCTCGTGAGCCTCCCGCTGAAGTGGTGGGTCGCTCAACGCCACGGTTTCGTCTGGATCCCTTGGGTGGGAGCTGCTGCCTTCGTGGCGTGCATCTGGCCGGCCTGCTTGATGGGTTACCGGGGCACCCTGCGGAAGTTTCGCCTGAGCGACCCGCCCCTCTCGACCGTCGGAGGACAGTCATGAACCACCCCCGGGTCCTCCATGTGGGCTTCAACCCGATCGGGTCCCCCACCAATACCGGCGTAACGCTTGGGTCCATGTTCGAAGCCTGGCCTTCGGACCAGCTGTTCGAGCTGTACACGCACACACGACAGACGCAGTCGGCCACGGGCCCGCACGTTCGCGTCGCCCCGCTGTCTGTCGCGCCTCTCGATGGGTTGGTGCGCACCGCCCTGGGCAACCGGATGCCGAAGCCGGTCACGGATGGTCTGAATCCATCGGTGCGCCGAACTGGTCATGTCTCGGCTGCAACGAGGCTGCGTCTGGCCGTGACGTCCGCGAATGACATCGGTCCGGTCTTGGTCCGGGGCCGGTGGCTCGAGGAGATCGAGAGATTTCGCCCCCAGGTCATTCATTCACTGCTCGGCGGGGTGCGAATCACCAAGTTCGTCAGTGCTCTTTCTCGACGGCTGGATGTCCCGGTCGTCCCCCATTTCATGGACGACTGGATGGACAACGTGTTCACGGACGGACAGCTCGGCGGTTACGCGCGGCGGGTAGCGGAGCGATCTATCGGTCAGGTGCTCGAGCGGTCTCCTCTGATTCTGACCGTGGGCCGGAGCATGCAGAGGGAGTACGAGCGAACCTTGGGACGCCCTGCCGAGGTCGTGGGCAACAGCGTCGACTTCGACGCCTTCGAAGATCTCGTCACCATGCGTCAGGCCTCAAGCGACGGGCCGATCACCCTGCGCTACGTCGGCGGCCTGCATCTTGGGCGGGCTGACGTTCTGCGCCAGGTCGGGCAGGTGCTGTCCGACCAGCCCCATGCCACGCGTCCGTGGCGTCTCGCGCTCAACGTCCCGGCGCACGACATCCCTCGGGCTGATGAGCTGGCTCGCGAGGTCAGCAGCATCACCAACGACGGCAGCGTGGCGCCCGAGGACGTACCGCGCACGATCGTCGGCGCGGATGCTCTGCTCTTTCTCGAGTCAACCGACCCGGGAATCACCAGCTTCACGCGCCTGTCGGTGTCAACCAAGGTGCCGGAGTACCTCGCCTCACGCCGTCCAGTCCTCGCGGTGGGCCCCTCCGACCAAGCGAGCATCGCCACCCTTGTGCGCACCGGTGCAGCCATGTTCGGAGGGAACGGCACCTCGCCAAGCGTCCTGAACGACGCCGTCGCCGCCCTTTGTCAGAGGCTGGAGCAGGAGCCCGATCGCCAAGGGTCCACCGAGCCCGCCCTGCGCGAAGAGTTCGGCAGGCCCGAGACCCAGGAACGGTTGCGCCGAGCACTCCTGAGAGCAACATCGTCATGACGAGAGTGCTCTTTCTCGGCTTTGCTCTCCCGGAGGATGAGTTCGCCGAACTGGTGCGAACGGACGCTGGGATGCCGACGGCGACCCAACGGTTCGGATGGTCTGTCATCGAGTCCTTGATGGCGGCGGGGCTCGACGTGACCGCCCTCTCGGCGGCGCCGGCAGCCGACTTCCCGCACAACCGCCGAGTGGTCTTCCGCGCCGGTAACTTCAGGACAGCGGACGGAGTCAGAGGACGTCTGCTGCCCTTCCTCAATATCACCGGTCTGAAGCACGTGACGCGTTACGCCGCCGCCCTAGGAGCCCTTTCGCGCTCGTTGCGCACGGAGTGCCACTCCGCGATCCTGGTCCACGGAGTGCACAGCCCCTTCATCTGGGCGGCGGTCCGAGCCGGAAGACGCGCGGGAGTCCCCGTGGTCGTGATCATGACCGACCCTCCGAGCCTGCGCACCCGCTTCGATCGCGCGGCGGCCATGCTGATGAAGCGCGTGGACAAGAGACTCATCGAGTCGGGGCTACAACGAGTAGAAGGCGTCGTCAGCCTCACCGAAGCACTCGCGAGGGACTTCGCACCGGGCAGGCCTCTTCTCCTGATGGAAGGCATTGCGCGTCCGCTGCAGGACCGGGCCTCGGAGGCGTCGCCGCACCGAAAGTCCGGGACCCGCGCGGTAGTGCTCTACGCCGGCGGCTTGAAGAGGGAGTACGGCGTAGAGGCGTTGCTGCAAGCCGTTGCGCTGAGCGACGACTCATGGCAGCTGCACTTGTACGGCGGAGGCCCCATGGAGCAGGAATGTCGTGTCGCCGCAGACAAGAACCCCCGTGTCGTGTTCCACGGCGTCGTGGACTTCGACTCGCTGAGCCGCGGCTACGCCGACGCCACCGTGCTCGTGAACCCTCGGCCGCTGCAGACCGACTTCGTCCAGTACTCCTTTCCCTCCAAGCTGCTCGAGTACATGACCACGGGCACGCCGGTCGTGACCACCCATCTCCCCACGATCCCCTCAAGCTACGACCCGTTCGTGGTTTACACCGAGGACGACGCTGCATCCATGGCGGCGACCTTGGATTCGACGCTCGCTCTCGCGCCGGGCGAACTGCGGCAGTTGGGGTCCACCGCGCGCTCCTTCGTCACCGAAGCCTGCTCGCCGCCCGCACAGGGCGTCCGCATCAGCTCTTTCCTTCGGACACTCTCGAAGGCGTCTGAGCGGGCCGGGTAGGCCGGCGGGTCAGATCGAGGCGTCCTGCGCTCGTCGATCGTCGCGACGGCGCGCTTGGTCCGGAGACAACGCCGCCTCGCCACCCCAACCCGATAAGTACGACGAGAACCGTTGACCAGGCGGCGTTGGTCGAGTTCAGGATGTCCAGCCCAACCAGTTCGCCACACAGCATGTAACCGAGGAGGGGTAACAGTGCCAGAAACCCTGCGCCGCGGTACCCATCCCGAACGGCAACTGCCAAGAGCACTAGGAGCAGACCCAGCCCAACCCAGCCCACGCAGACTCCCCAGTTCAGGAAGAGGTCATGGCTGGTGGCGCCGGCGGTGTCGCTGCTCAAGAACGAGACGACCCCCAGTCGGTCACGCAGCACATCAGCTGTCGTGCCGACGCCATGACCTATCGGATGATCGATCACCTCGGACACGGTGACCACCCGCGCCTGCAGGCGCACGTTGGCCGAGTCACCCGTCCGCGCCACCATTTCGAATCTCGCGACCCACGCATCGACAGCGATGTAGGCGGCGACAGCAATGGTCAGAAGCAGCGCGACACGCGAACGAGATCGGACGTGAAACAGCGCCGCAAGAAGCAGGATCGCTCCCGCGGTCAACCAGGCACCGCGCGAGCCGGTGAGATAGATCGCCGTCGCGCTGGTCAGCACGAAGGCGGCAGAGAGGCGTCCTTGGGTTCCCGAAGCTCGCTCAGCCACAGCCCACCCGAAGGCGGTACAGAAAATGACTGCGGCGTTGTTCGGGTTGGCGAGAACATGCTTTCCGGCCTCTCCCCAAAAATCCACATTGGTGTGATTCACGTAGACGGATGAGGGTGACGCCAGCGCCCGGATGCCAGCTGTGGCGACGTAGTAGAAGACCTGTGCCCCGCAGGCACCGAAGAGGACCCACCGGAAGGCTGCCCGCGCGTGCTGCACCTCATCGGTATCGACCGCCTGCAGGCCAACGAAGAGCGCGAGAGGCACCAAGAGCACGCCGAACCAGGCCCGCGTCAACTCAGAGTCGCCGATCGGCAAGGTGGCCGCTGCTCCGACAACGGCGAGAATCAATGCAAGCCACACCCCCCTTACGACGGACCCGAAGATAAGCGCCGCCGCTGTCCACAGTGCTACTGCCGGAGCTTGCACCGGGATACCGATGAGCCCACTCAGGGCGGCAATCGGCGGAAGGGCGGGCAGAACACTGGCGGCCATCGCGACGGCGAACAGAACCTCATGAGGCTTGTAGTGCCGTCGCCGGTCCTCGTGCACAGCAACTGCTGATCGGACGTGCGAGGACATGGCGACGAACTGTACGCGACTTCGTGGTGTCTCGGCTCCGGACACTCGCGAACGTGAACTGTCTGCCATCTCGACGTCCCCGACGCCTCGCTGATCCCATCTGCTCTCTCAACCCGCGCCGTCCGGTGGTTTGGGCGCTGGACCTAGAATTGACACCTGTGACCTTGAATCCTGACCAGCCCGCCACTCGCGTTCTCCTCTCACAGGCCCATGTCACGCGCGTCGAGGAAGAACTGGTTCTCGAGGCACTTCGTTCGGGCTGGGTCGCTCCTCTCGGACCCTTCGTCGACCGCTTCGAGTCCGAGGTCGCCGCACGGGTCGGGGTTCGCTCCGCGGTCGCGCTGTCCTCGGGGACGGCTGCCTTGCACCTGGCGCTCCTGCACGCCGGCGCCCGCCCCGGGCGCGTTGTCGTCCTGCCCTCGATGACGTTCGCCGCCACCGCGAACGCCGTGCTCTACACGGGGGCCGAGCCGGTCTTCGTCGACTCCCGACGTGATGACGCGAACGTCGACCCCGGTCTGCTGCTCGAGACGGTGGCGGGTCTGCTCCGGGACGGACGCGACGTCGCGGCCGTCGTGACCGTCGACCTGTTCGGCAGAACCGCGGACCACGACGTCATCGACCCCGGCCTCGCGGACCTTGGGGTGCCGCACGTCGAGGACGCCGCCGAGGCGCTCGGCGCCGGGCTGCGTGGCCGGGCGGCCGGCTCCTTCGGCCAGTCTGCCGCGCTGTCCTTCAACGGCAACAAAATCATGACGACGTCAGGCGGCGGGATGCTGCTCTCGGACGACCTCGCACTCATCGAGCGGGCGCGCTACCTCGCGACCCAGGCCCGCCAGCCGGCGCCGTGGTACGAGCACACCGAGGCCGGTTACAACTACCGGATGTCCAATCTTCTCGCCGCCCTCGGCGTCGGCCAGCTCTCCCGGTTGGACGAGATGATCGCGCGCCGACGCACCATCCGGGACCGCTACGTCGAGGCCTTCGCCCACCTGCCCGGCGTGTCCGTCCTCGGACGTGACGCCGCGCGCAGCGATGACGAGGACAACTGCTGGCTCACCTGCGTCGTGCTCGACCCGGAGGCCACGAGGGCCACGCCCGACTCCGTCGTCGCGTACCTGGGGGCGGCCGGCGTCGAGGCCCGGCACCTGTGGAAGCCGATGCACCTGCAGCCGATGTACCGCGACGCGCAGATGGTCGACACGGGCGCTTGCGCGGACCTGTTCGCCCGGGGTGTCACCCTCCCCAGCGGCTCCGCGCTCTCCGACGGCGACATCGAGCGTGTGGTCGGCGTCTTCACGGAGGCGCTGGCCGAGTGAGGCCGGATCCGGTCCCTTGGTCTCTCCTGAACACGGCGAGCACGGTCCGGGCCAGGTAGCGCAGGTCACCCCGCAGGGACCACGTCTCGACGTACTCCCGGTTGATCCGCACCTTCTCCGGCCAGATGACATCACGGTTGAAGGCCTCGGGATCCTCCGCCGCCGCGAGCAGCTCCTCCTCGTGGCGGAAGGCGAGCGAGGCCGGTCCGGTGATGCCCGGACGGACGCTCAGGACCAGCCGGTCCTCTCCCGTGAGCCGGTCCGCCCAGCCCGTCACGTCCGGCCGCGGGCCGACCAGGCTCATCCGGCCCCGGAGGACGTCGACGAGCTGCGGGAGCTCGTCGATCTTCCACGCACGGAAGCGGCGACCCCACGGCGTGATCCTGGGGTCGCCGCTGGTGGTGACCGAGGTCGTCACCGTGGTGGAGGAACGCATCGTGCGGACCTTGTGGACCCGGACGATCCGCCCGTGCCGCCCCACGCGCTCCTGCGCGAAGACGCCGGACTCCCCCGTGTCACGACGGGCCACCACGATCGCCGCCGCCGACAGCGGCGCGGTGAGGACGAGCGCGGCCCCGCCGACCACGATGTCCATCGCACGCTTGCCGGCCGCCTGCCGAGCGGTCAGGCCCCTCGACTGGGTGTCAGGCACGGCCGTACTTCGCCAAGGTCGCACCGCCCAGCTTCTCGAGCCGAGCCACCGCCTCCGCACCCAGACGCTGGCGACCCTTGCCGACGCTCGTGGCCGAGACCCTGCTGGTGTCGATGTCCTCGAGGAGCTGCGGCCGGTCCAGGAAGTCGAGCAGGCGTGCGGTCCCGGCCGTCGGGTCCGCCACGAAGTCCTCGTAGACGACCTCGATGAGCCGGTCTTCCGGCAGCCCGTCCAGACCGGCTGCCGCTTGCTCGACGCAGCGCTGCCACTGGATGAAGGCGAGCTCCTCGAGCGGATGCTCGCGCTGGAGCCGGCGGTGGTCGTGCGGCCGCGGCCCCCACCACGTCCCCACCCGCAGGTCGCTCTCGTCCTGACGCACCTCGCCCCGCAGTCGTTGGGTGACCCGCTTGCGCACGAGCGCGGCCGCGTGCCGAGGAAGATCCAGCGGCGGGACGTACCGGGCCTTGCGCAGGGTGTAGCCGAGCTCGAACGGCGCGTTCCATCGCTGCATCGTCGAGGCCGTCGCATCGATGCCGTCCCGGCGGATGAAGATGTACCGAGCATCCGGGAACAGCGCCCGCGTGAAGGGCACACGCAGGGAGACCGCGCACGTCTTCTCGACGACGATCTCGCTCCGGGTGCGACGACCGACCCGGTCGAAGGCCCTGCGCATGAAGGCCGAGAGGTCGGGTGTCGCGCGGTCGACGCCGATCTCGTCGTGGGGCACGTCGAGGTTGCCGTGCTTCCACAGGAGGTTGATCTCGTCGCAGTCCCAGGTTCCCAACCCCGGAGCGCTCGTGAGCAGGTCACGCAACATGTTCGTCCCGGACCGCGGCGCCCCGACGATGATGACGTACTCGCTCATGCCCTCGACTCCCTCTCGACCCGTCGCGCCGCCGCGAGCTCGTCCAGCAGGCCCGTCCACCGTTCGAGGAGGCGGTCCTTGTCGAACGTCCTCTCGAAGTGCTCCCGCACCTGTCGGCGCCGGCCCTCCAGCGTGCCCGACGCGAGCTCGTCGAAGGCCTGGGCCACCGCGGAGGCCAGCCCATCGACGTCACCCGGCTCCACCGACCAGCCCAGACCCTCGGTCACGGTCGACGCTCCCAGCTCGGTGTCGCCCTCGCAGATCACCAGCAGCGGAAGTTCCTGCTCGGCGTACGTCGCCGTCTTGCTCGGGTAGGCGTACCTCGCCACCTCTGGAGCGAGGGACACCACGCCCACGTGGGCGCTGCGCATGAGAGCGCGCGCAGCGCTAGGCGGCCCCGGCGGCAGGACGAGCACGCGATCCTGCCGGTCGGTCGGGAGCGCCGCGACGGCGCGATCGACCTCGGCCCGGGCGCGCCCCTCACCCATCAGCACCAGCTCGACGTCGACGTGGGACGGGAGGCGACCCACGCAGGCGACCAGGTCGGCCAGCCCCTGGAAGCGCCCGAAGTTGCCCGTGAACACGATCCGCAGTCGTCCGCTCGCCGGCTCGGGGAGCGGACTGGGCCGCCCGTCGTCATCCCCCAGCGAGAAGTTGTTGAGCACCGTCGTCCGACCACCGAGGCCTGGGTCGCGTGCCACGACGGCTCGTCGCATGTCCTCGCTGAGGACGACCACCCGGGAGGCCCGGCGCATCGTCGCGGTGTCGAGTCGCAGCAGCAGGCGGTAGACCCACGGTCGAGCGAACTCACCGGACAGACGCCCGATCTCGGGGTGGAGGTCCATGCAGTGGTAGACGAACGCAGCTCGTCGCCATCGCGCGACCAGTGACACGGCGACGCCGAGGGTCACCTGGGGCGCTGTCGAGCACATGATCACGTCCGGCCGCTCTCCCCGCAGCAGACGGAACGCGACGCCGATCGGGAAGACCACGAGGTTCGCCGGCTGCGCCGGCAGCCGTCCCCCCTCCGCGACGACGGGAACTCGCGAGACACGAACGCCTTCGGCGGTCCTGCTGCACCGACCGTCCGCGCCGCTCGTGCGGGCGGTGACGACCTCGACCTCGTGACCTCGAGAGACCCAGTCGCTCGCCATCTCCTTCAGGAAGGTGGCATAGGGCGGCGAGTCAGGCCAGAAGTAGCGATGGACCGCGCGGATCCGCACGCCTGACCAACCCCTCCGTGACGACGCACTGTCATGGGCGACAGCGTCGGGGAACGAGCATAACCGCGACCACCCGCTCGCCCGGTCGGGCCGTGGTGGGCGCTGGCCAGCCCTCGGCGACTCCGCTAAAGTTTGTCTTGACGTCAAGATAACCGCCACCACCGAGGAGCGTCGACGACGACCATGGCCACGAAGATCATCTACACCCTGACCGACGAGGCCCCGATGCTGGCCACGTACTCGTTCCTCCCGGTCATCGAGGCCTTCGCCTCCTCCGCCGGCGTCGACGTCGAGACCCGCGACATCTCGCTGGCCGGCCGCATCCTCGCCCTCTTCCCGGAGCACCTCACCGAGGAGCAGCGCATCGGCGACGCCCTCACCGAGCTCGGCGAGCTCGCGACGACGCCCGAGGCGAACATCATCAAGCTGCCGAACATCTCGGCGTCGATGCCGCAGCTCAAGGCGGCCATCAAGGAGCTGCAGTCGCAGGGCTACGCCCTTCCCGACTACCCGGACAGCCCGCAGACCGACGAGGAGCGCGACGTCCGCGCCCGCTACGACAAGGTCAAGGGCAGCGCCGTCAACCCGGTCCTGCGCGAGGGCAACTCCGACCGCCGCGCCCCCGCCGCCGTCAAGGGCTACGCCCGCAAGCACCCCCACTCGATGGGCGCCTGGTCGGCCGACAGCCGCACGCGCGTCGCGACGATGGGCGCCGACGACTTCCGCAGCAACGAGCAGTCCGTCGTCCTCCCCGCCGACGACACCCTGACCATCCGCCACGTGGCCGCCGACGGCACCGAGACCGTCCTCAAGGACGGCCTCAAGGTACTCGAGGGCGAGATCGTCGACGCCACCGTGATGCGCGCCGCCGCCCTCGACGCGTTCCTGCGCGAGCAGGTCGCGCAGGCCAAGGCCGACGGCGTCCTCTTCTCGGTGCACCTCAAGGCGACGATGATGAAGGTCAGCGACCCCATCGTCTTCGGCCACGTCGTCACGGCGTTCTTCCCCGAGGTCTTCGAGAAGTACGGCGACGACCTCGCGGCCGCCGGCCTCTCGCCGAACAACGGCCTCGGCGGCATCCTCGACGGCCTCGACGCCCTCCCGAACGGCGCCGAGATCCGCGCGGCGTTCGAGCAGGGCCTCGCCGACGGCCCCCGCCTGGCGATGGTGAACTCCGACAAGGGCATCACCAACCTCCACGTCCCGAGCGACGTCATCGTCGACGCCTCGATGCCGGCGATGATCCGCACGGCCGGCCACATGTGGGGCCCGGACGGCGAGGAGGCCGACACCCTCGCGGTCATCCCCGACTCCTCGTACGCCGGCGTCTACCAGGCCGTCATCGAGGACTGCCAGGCCCACGGCGCCTACGACCCGACGACGATGGGCTCGGTCCCGAACGTCGGCCTCATGGCGCAGAAGGCCGAGGAGTACGGCAGCCACGACAAGACCTTCGAGATCGAGGCCGCCGGCCGCGTCGAGGTCGTCGACGGCTCCGGCGAGGTCCTCATGAGCCACGACGTCGAGGCGGGCGACATCTGGCGCGCCTGCCAGACCAAGGACGCCCCGATCCGGGACTGGGTCAAGCTCGCCGTCACCCGCGCCCGGGCCTCGCAGACCCCGGCCGTCTTCTGGCTCGACGAGACGCGCGCCCACGACCGCAACCTCATCGCGAAGGTCGAGGCCTACCTGCCCGAGCACGACACCGACGGCCTGGACCTGCGCGTCCTCTCGCCCGTCGAGGCCGCGAAGCTCTCGGTCGAGCGCATCCGGCGCGGCGAGGACACCATCTCGGTCACCGGCAACGTCCTGCGCGACTACAACACCGACCTCTTCCCGATCCTCGAGCTCGGCACCTCCGCGAAGATGCTGTCGGTCGTCCCGCTGATGAACGGTGGCGGCCTCTTCGAGACCGGCGCCGGCGGCTCGGCCCCGAAGCACGTCCAGCAGCTCGTCGCCGAGGACTACCTGCGCTGGGACAGCCTCGGCGAGTTCCTCGCGCTGGCCGAGTCCTTCCGCCACGAGGCCGACCGCGGCAACGCCCGCGCCGGTGTTCTCGGCGACGCCCTCGACCGCGCCACCGGCACGCTGCTCGACGAGAACAAGTCCCCGGCGCGCCGGGTCGGCTCGATCGACAACCGCGGCAGCCACTTCTGGCTCGCCCGCTACTGGGCCCAGGAGCTCGCTGCGCAGACCGAGGACGCCGAGCTCGCGCAGGTGTTCGCGCCCGTCGCGGAGCAGCTCGTCGCACAGACCGACACCATCGAGGCCGAGCTCCTCGCGGTGCAGGGCAAGCCGGCCGACATCGGCGGCTACTACCGTCCCGACCCCGCGAAGGCCGCGTCCGTCATGCGCCCGAGCAGCACGCTCAACGGCATCCTCGACGCGCTCGAGCGCTGACCGCAGGCGCCACCACGCCGGAGGCCGGGCCCACCACGACGGTGGGACCCGGCCTCCGCCGTGTCCGGCGCCGTCGCCGCGGGGAACGACACGACCGGCGCACCCTCGACGGACCCGTGCGTCCGCGCCCGTGACGCGCCACACTGAGCGCCATGACCACCCCCACGATGGTGCAGCGGCTCGGTGCGGAGCTGCTCGGCACGTTCTGGCTCGTGTTCGGCGGCTGCGGCTCGGCCGTCTTCGCCGCGACCTACCTCGCGCCCAACGTCGTCGCCGGCCAGAGCGTGCAGCTCGGCATCGGCTTCGTCGGGGTCGCGCTCGCGTTCGGCCTCACCGTCATGACGATGGCCTACGCCGTGGGGCACGTCTCCGGAGCGCACTTCAACCCGGCGGTCACCATCGGCGCTGCCGTGGCCCGGCGCTTCGAGTGGCGCGACGTGCCGGCCTACGTCGTCACCCAGGTCGTCGGCGGCCTGCTCGGCGGCCTCGCCGTCTGGGGCATCGCCCGGGGCAAGGACGGCTTCAGCGCCGAGGGCAACCTCGCCGCCAACGGCTTCGGCGAGCACTCCCCCGGCGGCTACTCGCTCGTCGCGGTGTTCGTCGCCGAGGCGCTGCTCACCGCCGTCTTCGTCTACGTCATCCTCGGCGCGACGGACTCGCGTGCCCCCGAGGGCTTCGCGCCCATCGCGATCGGGTTGGCGCTCACCCTGATCCACCTGGTCTCGATCCCGATCTCCAACACCTCGGTCAACCCGGCCCGCTCGACCGGCGTGGCGTTCTTCAACGGTGCGGGTGCGCCCGGTCAGCTGTGGGTCTTCTGGCTGGCGCCGATCTTCGGGGCGGCCATCGCGGGCGCCACCTTCCACCTCATCACCGGCGTCGACCGCCGCGACCGCGACATCTCCGGCGAGATCGAGGCCGAGGACGTCCGCGTCGCCGACGGCGTCGACCCCGACGCGCCCCGCTGACGGAGTCGGCCCCTCCCGGCCGGCTGCGCACGGGGCCGGGCGGGAGTGGCCAACCCCACCCGGCCGCGCCTACGGGCGTCGGGCGCCGCGCTGATAGCGTCGAACCGACATCCAGACTCGCTCGTCCGAAGGGGTTACATCCGTGAGCACCACGCCCGTCAAGGTGGCCGTCACCGGCGCCGCCGGCCAGATCGGCTACAGCCTCCTGTTCCGCATCGCGAGCGGTGCGCTGCTCGGGCCGGACACGCCCGTCGAGCTGCGCCTGCTCGAGATCACCCCGGCCCTCAAGGCGCTCGAGGGCGTCGTCATGGAGCTCGACGACTGCGCCTTCCCGACCCTCGCGAAGGTCGAGATCGGCGACGACGCGACGAAGGTCTTCGACGGCGTCAACCACGCCCTCCTCGTCGGCGCCCGCCCGCGCGGCCCGGGCATGGAGCGCGGCGACCTGCTCGAGGCCAACGGCGGCATCTTCGCCCCGCAGGGCAAGGCCCTCAACGAGGTCGCGGCCGACGACATCCGCATCACCGTCACCGGCAACCCGGCGAACACCAACGCCCTCATCGCGATGAGCAACGCGCCCGACATCCCCACCGAGCGCTTCTCGGCGCTGACCCGCCTCGACCACAACCGCGCCATCTCGCAGCTGTCCGCGAAGCTCGGCGTGCCGGTGACCGAGACCAGGAAGATGACGATCTGGGGCAACCACTCCGCGACCCAGTACCCCGACCTCTTCCACGCCGAGGTCGGTGGCCGGAACGCGGCCGAGGCCGTCGGTGACCAGGACTGGCTCGAGAACACCTTCATCCCGACGGTCGCCAAGCGCGGCGCCGCCATCATCGACGCCCGCGGCGCCTCCTCGGCGGCCTCCGCCGCGTCGGCGACCATCGACCACGCGCGCACCTGGGTCGAGGGCACGCCGGACGGCGACTGGGTGTCGATGGCCGTCCGCTCCGACGGCTCCTACGGCGTGCAGGAGGGCATCATCTCGTCCTTCCCCGTCACCGTCTCCGGCGGTCGCTGGGAGATCGTCCAGGGCCTCGAGATCGACGAGTTCTCGCGCGGTCGCATCGACGCCTCGGTCGCCGAGCTCGTCGGTGAGCGCGACGCCGTCAAGGAGCTCGGCCTCATCTGAGCCCGGATCCTCCGGCGGCTCACCCCGTCGAGTGAACAGAACACGCCGTGCGGCCCTCGGGCTGCACGGCGTGTTCTGTTCGCTCGACGGGTGTCAGGGGGACATCGAGAGGAAGAGGAAGGCCGCGAGCAGGGTGAGGTGCACCGTGCCCTGCAGCCGCGTCGCACGACCCGGCACGACGGTCAGCACCGCCGCGACCATCGTGATCGAGAGCAGGACGATCTGGGTCGGCCCGAGCCCGAGGTGCAGCGGCGTCGGCACCCAGATGGACGCCACCGCGAGGGTCGGGATGGTCAGGCCGATCGACGCCATGGCCGACCCCATCGCGAGGTTGAGCGAGACCTGGATGCGCTCGCGCCGCGCCGCGTTGGCCGCCGCGATCGTCTCGGGCAGGAGCACGAGCAGCGCGATGACGACACCGACGAACGACACCGGCAGCCCGGCGGCGAGGACCGCAGACTCGATGGCCGGCGACTCGATCTTCGCCAGCCCGACGACCCCGACGAGCGAGAGCAGCAGGAGGACGAGCGAGACGGTCGCCTCGCGGTTCGTCGGCGGGTCGGCGTGGTCGTCGCTGTCCTCCTCCGTCACCGGCTTGCCCTGCTTCGTGACCGGCAGGAAGAAGTCGCGGTGGCGGACGGTCTGGGTGACGACGAACGCCGCGTAGAGGCTGAGCGAGGCGACGGCGGCGAAGACCAGCTGCGGGCCGGTGAACTCCGGGCCGGGCTGGCCGGTGGTGAACGTCGGCAGCACGAGGCAGGTGGCGGCCAGAGCCGCGACCGTCGCCAGCGCTCCCCCGGTGCCCTCGGCGTTGAACCGGGCGAACCCGAAGCGCCGCGCCCCGAGCAGCAAGGAGAGGCCCATGATGCCGTTGACGGTGATCATCACCGCCGCGAAGACGGTGTCGCGCGCGAGCGTCGCCGCCTCGTCGCCGCCGCTGAGCATGAGCGTGACGATGAGCGAGACCTCGATGACGGTCACCGCGACCGCGAGGACGAGCGAGCCGAACGGCTCCCCGACCCGGTGCGCGACGACCTCCGCGTGGTGGACGGCGGCGAGCACCGCGAGGGCCAGGAGGATCGCGACGAGGACGACGACGAGCGTGCCGATGTCGCGGCCCCACGTGAGGGCGAGGGCGACGAGCGCGACGACCGGGGCGGCCGTCCACGTCTTGGCCGCCATCGGGTGCGTGCCGGCAGCGGCCACCTCAGCCACCCCCGGGGTGCAGCCCGGCGGCGCGCTCGGCGGCCTCGACGACGTTGGAGAGGAGCATCGCGCGGGTCATCGGCCCGACCCCGCCGGGGTTGGGGCTGACGAAGCCCGCGACGTCCCACACGTCGTCGGCGACGTCGCCGGCGACCCGGCCCTTGCCGGTCTCCTCGTCGACGATCCGCGAGACGCCGACGTCGAGCACGGCCGCGCCGGGCTTGACCATCTCGGCCGTGACGATGCCGGGCACACCGGCCGCGGCGATGACGATGTCGGCCTGGCGCACCTCGGCCGCGAGGTCACGCGTGCCGGTGTGGCAGAGCGTGACGGTGGCGTTCTCGGAGCGCCGGGTGAGGATGAGCCCGAGCGGGCGGCCGACGGTCAGGCCGCGGCCGACGACGACGACCTTCGCGCCGGCGATCGGCACGTCGTAGCGGCGCAGGAGCTCGATGCAGCCGACGGGGGTGCACGGCAGGGGTGCCGGCTCACCGAGGACGAGCCATCCGAGGTTCGTCGGGTGCAGCCCGTCGACGTCCTTGGCCGGGTCGACCGCCGAGAGGATCGCGTTCTCGTCGAGGCCGGTCGGCTGCTGGACGATGAAGCCGGTGCACGCCGGGTCGGTGTTGAGCTCGCGGACGACCCCGAGGACGTCGTCGAGGGACGAGGTCGCCGGCAGGTCGCGGCGGATCGAGTGGATGCCGATCTCGGCACAGTCCCGGTGCTTGGCGCCGACGTACCACTGGCTGCCGGGGTCCTCACCGACGAGGACGGTGCCCAGCCCGGGCACCACGCCGCGTTCCGCGAGCGCGGCCACGCGGGCGCGCAGCTCGTCCTTGATCGTCGCGAGGATGGCCTTGCCGTCGAGTGTCGTGGCGCTCACCCGGCCATCCTCCCATCGACGCGACGGGGGTGGGGACGACGTCCGGACCACGCCGGGCACGGGAGCACCGGTGGGGCGGCCCCTCTGCAACGCCGCCCCACCGGCACCCGTGGCCGGTCCTCCTCTGCCAGGAGCCGGTCACGACGAGTCGTTCGGAGCTGTCCGGGGGTCCGGATGGGGCCGGTCGCGCACGACCTCCGTCGGCGACCGGACGCCGTACGTCCCCTCGCGCGGCTAGCGTGGTCGAGGTGGCGGTCTACCGGGTCAACGACGAGGCGGTGGAGCACGCGCGGGCGCGCATCGCGGCCCACCAGTACGTGCTCGACAGCGACTGGGGTGCGGTCCAGCCGGACGCCGCCGCCCAGAACGCCTTCCTCGAGCGCCACACCTGGCCGGAGTACGCCGCGTGGCACCTCGGCCTGACCGAGGGCGCCACCGACGGCACGAAGGCGCGCTACGCGTTCGTCGCCGGGGACTTCCGCCGCGTGCACCGCAGCGCGCTCATCGCGTGCGTGTACCGGGCGTCGGAGTGGCGCCACAAGGAGGTGGAGCTGGCCGCGCACGACCTGCTCCAGCTGCTCGACGCGACGAGCGGCTGACCGCGGCAGGCCGGGCTGCCGGTCAGCGGGGGACGGCCTCCGCGAGGGCCTCGACGGCTTGCGTGAAGCACTGCTCGGGCGGCATGACGAGACCGGCGCCGACCTGCCCGGTGCCGGCGACGCGGCCGGCCATCCCCGTGTTGATCTGGGGCAGCTCGCCGGTGCGGACCACCTTGGTCACGTCGATGCCGACCGGCGTCCCGCGGAAGCCGAGCACCGGCACCTGGTAGACCGGGTGCTCGCCGACGGTCACCTCGTACATCCGTCGGGTCGCCGCGAGCGCGAACGGCACGTCGCCACCGACGAACCGGACGATGGCCGGCGCGGCGGCCATCGCGAAGCCGCCGATGCCGCCGGTCTCGGTGATGGCCGAGTCGCCGATGTCGGGGTTGGCGTCCTCGGGACCGTAGTCGCCGAGGAAGAGCCCCTGCGGGGTGTTCGCCGGGCCGGTGAACCAGCGGTCGCCGGTGCCCGAGACGCGGATGCCGAAGTCGGTGCCGTTGCGCGCCATCGTCGTGACGACGCTCGACCCGGGGATGCCCTCGGCGGCGAGGGTCGCCAGCTTGCAGGCGGGCATCCCGAGGTTGAGGAAGAAGTGCTCGTTCGCCCCCGAGAAGCGCACGGCCTCGGCGACGTCCGTCGAGGACGCGTCGGCGGTGATCATCCCGGGCAGCAGGTCGCGCAGGAGCATGAGCGAGCCGGCGCGGTTGCGGTTGTGGCCCTCGTCGCCCATCTGGAGCATCTGCGCGACGATCGCGCGGATGTCGATGGGACCGGTGCTGCGGACGGCCTGTCGCAGGATCGGTCCGAGGACGTCGCCCATCCAGCGCAGGCGCTCGACGACCTCGGGGCCGTACGCGCCGTAGCGCAGCACCTTGCCGAGGCCCTCGTTGAGCGAGCACCACGAGGTGTTGTCGTGCACCTCGTCGCGCAGGACGTAGGTCCACATCGACGGGCTGACGACGCCGGCCATCGGACCGACCGCGCCACGGTGGTGACAGGGCTCGAGCTCGAACTCGCCTGCCGCGAGGCGCTGCTCGGCGTCCTCGGCGGTGTCGGCGAGGCCCTCGAGGAGCACCGCGCCGATGAGGGCCCCGCGCAGCGGCCCGGACGCGCGCTCCCAGGTGATGGGCGGCCCGGCGTGGAGGAAGGTGCCGCGCTCGAGGCCGAGGGCCTCCGAGGCGGGGGCGACGTCGACGAGCACGGCCTCGGCCGCGGTCATCCGGGCCAGGGCGGTGGCGTTGGCCTCCTCGCGGCGCGGGTCGGCCATGACCCGGGCGAGGGCGCCGTCGGTGCCGGGCATCGGGGGGTGCCAGCCGGCGTCCGTGACGGGCACGGCCTGGTCGCGCAGGGCGTCGGCGAAGAGCGCGACGCCGGAGGTGGCGACGACGGGGTCGGCAGCGAGCAGGCCGCGGAGCGGGGCGGTCATCGGGCACCTCCGAGCAGGGAGACGGCGTGCCGGGTGGCCGCCGCGTTGGACAGGAAGACGGACGCGCCGGCCGCGGCGAGCGCCTCGGCGCAGCGGCTGCGACCCTGCGGGTCGGCGTCGGTCCCGGTGAGGGAGACGACGACCGGCAGGGCGCGGCCGTCGGCGTGCGCCGTGTCGCGGGCGGCGCGGACGGCGTCGGCGAGCTCGCCGGCGGGGTCGGGGTGCGCGCCGTGCCCGAGGACGAGGTCGAGCAGGAGGACACCGCAGGTCGGGTCGGCGGCCTCGGCGGCGATCCGCTCCATCCGCAGGGTCGGGTCGATCATCGGGTGGGCCCGGCCGCGGGTCAGCTCGTCGGCGCCGAAGTCGACGACGACGTGCCCGGTGGCCGCGAGGTCGGCGCCGAGCGCCGGCTCGTGGCCGAGGTTGGACGCGATCGGCCCGAGCGTCCCGGTGGCGACGAGCAGCGACTCCTCGGCGAGCGTCCCGCCGCAGAAGAGACCGCGCAGGGCCGGGCCGACGGCGAGGCCGGCGTCCTCGGGGGTGGCGGTCGTCGCGGGCCAGGTCGGGACGGTGACGCCCTCCGCGGCGAGCGCCTGCTCGACGGCGGCGGTGAGGTCCGGCCGGCCGGCGCCGAGGGTCGCCCAGTGCACGCGCAGGCCGAGGTCGGCCGCCTCCGCCCGGACGGTCTCGAGCACGGCGTCGTCCGGGGGCTTGGAGACGACGAGGACCCACTCGGTCGACGCGTCCTCGGCGAGCGCGCGCAGCGCCTGCCGCGTGGAGCGACCACCGACGGCGGCCTTGAGGTCGCGGCCGCCGACGCCGAGGCAGTGGCTGACGCCGACCTCCGCGGCCTCCAGGAGGCACATCGCCTGCTGCGCACCGGTTCCCGACGCGGCGACGATGCCGACCGGGCCCTGGCGCACGACGTTGGCGAACCCCAGCGCGACCCCGCCGACGAGCGCGGTGCCGCAGTCCGGCCCCATGACGAGGACGTCGGCGGCAGCAGCGGCGTCCTTGAGCGCGACCTCGTCCTCGACGGAGACGTTGTCGGAGAACAGCATCACCGACGCGCCGGCGGCGATCGCGTCGTAGGTCTCGGTGACGGCGTGCGCGCCGGGGACCGAGACGACGGCGAGGCCGGCGCCCGCCCGGCGGATGGCCGAGCCGAGCGTGGCCGGCGGGACCTCGTCGGCCGCACCGGTGTCGGACGAGGTGGCGGAGAGCGCGCGCAGGGCGTCCTCGACGGCCGCGAGGCCGCTCTCGACGCCGGCCTCGTCATCAGCGCGGACGGCGACGACGAGGTCGTTGGGCCCGGCGTCGGCCGGCACCTCGAAACCCATCTGGCGCAGGACGTCGACGTTGAGCTCGGTGGCCATCGCGACCTGGGCCGCCTGCACCCCCGGGGCGCCGGCGACGCTGCGGGAGACCTGCATGAGGCTCACCGAGTCGTGGTAGGCCCCTCGACGGAGCTCGACGTGGACGGTCATGCGGCGATCCTTCCGGTGGGTGCCAGGGCGGCGAGGGTGGCGGCGAGCCCGGTGACGAGGTCGCGGCCGGAGGTGTGGCCCACCGCGAGGACGGCGGGCAGGTGCGTGGTGACGCCGGCGGCGTCGGCGCGGGCGACGGCGGCGACGAGCGCGACGACGTCGGGGGCGGCCCAGCCGTCGACGGCGCCCTCGAGGAGGGCCGCCGAGACCGCCGTCGTCGCGGTGAGCCGCGCGCGGACGGCGGCGGCGAGCGCGTCGGAGGGGGAGCCGGCGGCACGGTGCAGGAGGAGGGCGCCGGCGAGGGCGTCATCCCCGCTCGGGGTGAGCCCGGGGCCGCGGCCCACGAGGGCGCGGACGGCGACCTCCGGCTCGGCGCGGTGCACGGCGTGGGCGACGCCGTCGACGAGCCACCCCGGAGCATCCGCGGTGGCGGCGGCGAGCAGCGCGACGACCCGTCCGAGGTCACTGCACAGGCGTCCGGCCGGCACGCGCGCCGGACGCCAGGTGCGCCGCGCGACGACCGTGGCCGAGGGCAGGCGCACCGTCCCCTCGCCGACGACGACCCCGTCCCCCGGGGCGAGGGCGGCGACGTGCACGGGCTCGGCGACCCGCAGGGCCGACGGGAGGGCGACGGCGTCCGGGCCGAGGACCGGCAGGACGCGCCCGTCGAGCCGCAGGTAGACGCCGACGCGGCCGGCAGCGAGCACCTCGGCGCGTCGGGGCGGACCGTGGACGAGGTCGGCGGTCAGCGGCGAGACCGCACCGGCCAGCACGCGGGGCGCGGCGGTGGGGTCCGGGATGGGCATACCGAGACGCTAGTGACGCCGCTAGAGTGCCCGGATGGTCAGAGTTGCCAACGATGGGCCCGATCGCGCACAGACCTTGCCAGCCGTCCCGCCGGAGCAGAGCGCGGACCCGGTCGAGCTCGCCGCCCTCGTCGAGCACCAGCGGGCCCTGCTCGCCCGCGAGGACGAGGTGCACCGCGTCCTCGTCCACGTCGTGCTCGACGGCGGGGGGCTGGCGCAGGTCGCCGAGGCCGTCGCCGGGTTCTTCGGCGGCGCGGCGACCGTGACGACGACCGACGGCCGCCTGCTGTCGCAGGCGGGCTCGCTCGACGGCGTCGCCGACGTGACCGACCTCGCCTGCTTCGACCGCACCGGGCGCCTGCTCGTCGAGGACGAGCCCGTCGGCTGGCGCGACCCGGACCGCGGCGCCGACCCCACCCGCGCCTTCGTGCGCATCGTCGCGGGCTCGTCCGACCTCGGGATGCTCGGCGCGTACTCCCCCGGTCCGGCCCTGTCCCGCACCGACGTCCACATGCTCGAGCGGGCTGCGACCGTGGCGGCGCTGGCCATCACGAAGGAGCAGGCGGTCGCGGCGGTCGAGGGCAAGTACCGCGCGGAGTTCCTGCGCGACGCCCTCGCCGGGCGCGCCGGCGACCCCGCCGACGTCGCCTCGCACGCGGCGTCCCTCGGGTGGCGGGTCGACCGGCCGCTCGTCGTCGTCGCCGCCGAGACCGACGAGGACGACTCGGCGACGACCCGCAGCGCCGAGGAGGTGCGCGGGCTGCAGGACCGGTTCGTCCGGGCGTGGACCCAGGCCGTCCGCTCGCGCGACACCTCGGTGGCGGTCGCGGGGTTCAGCCAGGAGGTCGTCGTGCTCCTGCCGGTCGACGAGGACGCCGACACCGAGGCCGTGCTGCGCCCCGTGGCGGAGCTCGCGCGGGTCGTCCGCGGCGACGGCGGCGGTGGGAGGCGCACCTTCACCACCGGCGTCTCGCGGCTCGTCACCTCGCCGGCCGACCTGCCCCGCGCCTACGACGAGGCGCTGACGGCGGTGCACGTCGGCCGCCAGGTGCACGGCGACTCCGGGCTCGCGCACTTCGACGAGCTCGGCATCTACCGCCTGCTCGCGCTCGTCCCCGACTCGGCCGACCTGCGGCGGTTCGTCACCGAGAGCCTCGGCGAGCTCGCGACCGACGACGTCCCCGAGAACGCCGACCTGCGCAACACCCTGTCGGTGCTCATCGACACCAACCTCAACGTCGCCGAGACCGCGCGCCGGCTGTTCTTCCACTACAACACGCTGCGCTACCGCATCGCCAAGCTCGAGCGGATGCTCGGCCCCTTCACGACCGATCCCCAGCTGCGCCTCACCCTCGCCCTCGCGCTGCGCGTCCACCGCATGAAGGGCCTCTGACAGTCGGACGCTGCCGGTTGGAGGTCGGCGGGTCGCAGCGGGCCGCGCGGCCTCGTCCGGTGTGCCACAGGCCCCTATGGCCGGGCCGGAGAGTCACCGCCCACGCCGACGAGCGCCAGTTTCCGCGTCGTCACCGTGATGACGCAGCAATCGCCCGCGGACGCGGATACATCCGCGTCCAGCGCCAGTTTCCGCGTCACCCCAGTGACGGCGGGGTTGCCCGGCCGCCCGTCTTCATCTGCCGCCGAACGGGCGGAACGGGCCGACGCCAACGCCTGGCCCGCACCGGCGCCACCCATCCAGGCGGACGCCCCTGAAAGTGACGGAAAGGACTGACCGACAACAAGATTGGCCCCTCTAGCCCTTGCCTCTCGAACACGCTTTCGATAGACTGGGGCCATCGCAACGAGGGGGTGCTCATGGTCGACCCGACACAGGTCACAGCGGTCGTGCGCGCCGCCCGCGAGCTTCTCGACGGGGTCCACTCCCCGGCTCCGGTCGGTGGCTCGCTCGAGCACTGCGCCTCCCTCGTCGGCGAGCTCCAGTCCCTCGCCAACGTCGTGACGGCGTTGCAGGACAGCGCGATCGTCGCCCTGGCTGCCGTGGAGACGGACGTGGCCGAGGACGGCACGGTCGTCGAGCGCCGTCGTGCGCCGGGGCACGTCGCCCTCGACGCGCCGGCCATCGTCTCCGGTGTCCTGTGCCTCTCGTCCGTCGCCGCGGAGCGTCGGGTCCGCGACGCCGTGCGGCGCGCGGCCGACGGTCCGGACGGGACCGGCACCCACACCGGCCTCGGCGGGCTGCACGACGCGATGGGCGGAGGCCGGCTCGACGCCTTCCGCGCCCAGGTCGTCGCCCACGAGCTCGAGGAGGTGCCCGCCGACGTGGCGGCGACGGTCGTCGCGACCATCGACGAGCACCTCGACCGCGAGGCCGCGCCGGCGCTGCGCCGGCGGGTCCGGCGCGCCCTTGCCCGCATCTCGCCGGACCTGCTCCGGCAGCGCGCCGTCCGTGCCCGCTCCGAGTCCTCCCTGCAGCGGTGGGTCGACGAGCCGGGCGTCGACACCTGGCACGGCACCTTCCCGTCCGAGGAGGCCTGCGCGGCCTGGGCCGCCATCGACCGGCTCGCCCAGCAGTACGTCGCCGACGGGGTCTGCGACCGCATCGACCGCGCCCGCGCGAAGGCGCTCACGGACCTCGTCATCGGACAGGCCACCATCGACCTCCGGGTCAGCCTCGCCACCCCGGTCGGTTCCGCCGTTGTCGCCGAACGGAACTCGATGGCGCCGCTCGCTGCCGGCTCGGACTCCGACCTCGTCGAGGTCACCGGCCTGCGCCCCGGCGACCCGGTCCTCGTCCCCCGCGGATGGCTGGCCACGGTCCTCGAACGCAACAGCGGCGCCGAGGCTGCCGACTCGACACCCTTCCTCCGTTGCGACCCGTCCAGCGGTGCGCCGGTCGACCCCGACGGCGCCCTCGCCACCGCGGCCTACCGACCCGGTGTCCGGCTGGCGGCCTTCGTCCGCGACCGCGACCAGCACTGCCGCTTCCCCGGCTGCCACGTCGCCGCCCGGTTCTGCGACCTCGACCACGTCGTCCCGTTCCCCGCCGGGCCCACCCGCGCGTCGAACCTCGCCTGCCTCTGCCGCCGCCACCACCGCACCAAGCAGCGCCCCGGCTGGCGGGCCGTCCTCCATCCCGACGCCACGATGACCTGGACCGACCCCACGGGCCGGGTCCGGACCACCCAGCCGCCCGACCGGCTCGGTCTCACCGTGCTGCCGGACACCGGGACCGACGCCGAGCCGCCGCCCCGCCGAAGGCCCCGGCTCGCCCTGCCCGACGGCCCCCACTCGGCCCTCGAGCACCACCTCGAGCACGAGCTCCCCGCCCCCGCCTGCCGCGTCCACGTCATCCGCCCACTGGTCCCGATGACCTGCGCGCTCCGGCCGCACCCTCGATCGCGCCGAGCAGACACCTCCCGGGTCATCGCCCCACCCCCCTTCTGACACGACGCACCGTGGACCGTCGGCAGCTCCGGCGTGGCCACGTCCGGCGTTCAGTGACGGCTGGTGAACCGCAGGTAGTAGCCGTCCGGGTCGCTCAGGCGGAAGTCCCGCAGGCCCCACGGCCTGTCCTGCAGGTCCTCGGCGAGTGGGAGGCCGGCACCGACGACCCGGTCCCGGACGTCACGGACGTCGTCGACGTCGATGACGATCTCGGCACCGGCCGGGACCGCTCGACGGACCGGGTCGACGGCCGGCGCCTCGGCGGCACCGATCCGTGCGCGCCCCATCCGGAAGGCCGCGTACCGCGGCGGCCCGTCCGACCGGCCGGTCGTCCCGAAGCCCAGCCGTTCGTAGAACCTGACGGTCTCGTCCAGGTCGGCCACGAAGATCTCGACCCTCAGCGACGCATCCACGGTCCCCGTCCTCGCTGTCGGCGATGCCGCACGCGTAGCCCGCGGGCCTCTGACCCCACGGACATCATCAGGCGTCGCGCAGGGCGGCCTCGAAGCCGTCCGGGTCGACGACCGTGAACGTGGCGCCGGGGTGCCGGATGGTCCCGGTCGGGTCGATGGCCGGGACCGGCTCGTGGAACGAGACGCAGACGCCCCGTTCACCGTTGGTGGCGAAGGTGACGCCCCGGTCCGTGAACGACAGGTGCGGCGGACCGGCGGTCTTGACGAACGCGTAGCCGCCCGACTGCTCCACCCCCGCCACATTGGTGAGCGAGGTGTCGAGGGTCCACCACGAGAACCGCGCCCGCAGCCGCCCGCCGCCCACCTCGACCCACGTCGTCGCCGGCAGCACGCCGAACGGCAGCCCCGCGATCCGGTAGCGGGGGTCGAACGCGAAGTCGAAGCGGCGGGACGTCATCCGTCGACGCTACGGGCGCCGGCCGGGCCGCGGGGCGGGGTGAGCTCCTCGGTCTCGCGGGCGACGGAGTCCCAGTGCCGCGCGGCCTCGAACACCACCTCGCCCGGCCCGTCGCCGAGCAGCGCCAGCGCCTCCCCCACCTGGGATGACGACAGCCGCCGGCCGAGCGTCACGTGCGGGACCCACCGGCCCGGCTCCACGAGCGGCGAGGACACCGGGGCCACGAGGCGCGCCAGCGCGGCGTGTACCCCGAGCAGCCCGTCGGTCACCACGACCAGACGGGCCAGCACGAACGGCCCCCGCCCGAAGACGATCGGCGCCCCCAGCCGGGTCGGCAGCGGCAGGCAAGCGAGCGCGTCGGCCACCGCCTCGCGCCCGGGCCATCCATCGCTCGTCACGAGCGTGACGTGCGGGCGGTTGGACGCCCCGCGGTGCTGCGCCTGGCTCGGCAGGCCCGCGTCGGCGAGGGCGCTCCACTCGGCGACGACGGCCGCGTCGCCGGCGTCGTCGAGGAGGAGCTCCACGGAGTGCACCCGGCCATCCTCGCCCGCCCGACACGCCGGTGGACACGCGCGCGTCACACGACCGACCCGCGCGCGTGACACCGCGAGCCCACCGACACCGGGTTGCCAACCGAAGCGGCATCCGGCTGTCAAAGATTGCTGAGGGTGTCCTCCCACACCGGTCACTAGGTTCCCGGTATCACAAACCCTGTGAGCGGCGTCACCGACGCGGCCCCGGCGAAAGAGGTCACCGCATGTCCCTCGGTCTCGGATGGAAGGTCAAGGGCGACGGCGCGTCGCTCGGCCCCGGTGAGGTCGTCGCCCCCGACGAACGCCTCTCGTGGGGTCGCACCATCGGGCTCGGCGCCCAGCACGTCGTCGCGATGTTCGGCGCGACGTTCGTCTTCCCGCTGGTCATGGGTCTGAACCCCCAGCTGGCGATCATGATGAGCGGCATCGCGACCATCGCGTTCCTCCTCATCGTCTCGGGCAAGGTCCCGAGCTACCTGGGCACCTCCGCCTCGTTCGTCGGCGGCGTCGCGGCCGTCCGCGCCCAGGGCGGCGACTCGGCCGAGGTCACCGGCGCGATCCTCGTCGCCGGCCTCGTCCTCGCCGCGGTCGGCGTCGCGATCCACTTCCTCGGCTCGCGCGTCCTCCACGAGGTGCTGCCCCCGGTCGTCACCGGCGCGGTCGTCATGCTCATCGGCTTCAACCTCGCCCCCGTGGTCGCCGGCATCTACTGGCCCCAGGACCAGTGGGTCGGCTTCCTCACGATGCTCTTCACGATCGTCGTCGCCGTCGCGTTCAAAGGCTTCATCGGCCGCGTCGCGATCTTCCTCGCGCTGGTCTTCGGCACGCTCCTCTCGTGGGTCCTCGACAACACCGTCGGCCAGATCACCTCCGTGCTCGGCGGAGCCACCGAGGCGACGACCCACCTGCGCTGGGACACCTCGGGCGTCGGTGACGCCGCGTGGTTCGGCTTCCCGAGCCAGACGATGGTCGCCGCGGACGGCAAGGAGGTCGTCGGGTGGCACCTGCCGAGCTTCTCCGCCACCGCGATCCTGCTCGTCCTCCCCGCCGTCATCGCCCTCATCGCCGAGAACACCGGCCACGTCAAGGCCGTCGCCGAGATGACCGGCGCCGACCTCGACCCGGTCATGGGCCGCGCGATCGCCGCCGACGGCGTCGGCACGGTCATCGCGACCTCGGTCGGCGGCTCGCCGACGACCACCTACGCCGAGAACATCGGTGTCATGGCCGCGACCCGCGTCTACTCGACGGCCGCGTACTACGTCGCCGCGATCGTCGCGCTCCTCTTCGGCCTCTCGCCGAAGTTCGGCGCCCTCGTCGCGTCCGTCCCGGGCGGCGTGCTCGGCGGCATCACCGTCGTCCTCTACGGGATGATCGGCCTCCTCGGCGCGAAGATCTGGAAGGAGAACGGGGTCGACTTCGGCAACCCGATCAACCTCGTCCCGGTCGCCGCGGGCATCATCATCGGCATCGGCAACGTCGAGCTCAAGGTGACCGACGACTTCTCGCTCGGCGGCATCGCGCTCGGCACCATCGTCACGGTCGCCGGCTGGCACCTGGCCCGGGCCCTCGCCCCGGCCGAGCTGCGCAAGGACGCCGAGGGCACGCTCGTCGCGGTCGGCGACCACGTGTACGGCGACAGCGACGGCATCGACGACCTCTACCAGGACGGCTACCCCGGCGGCCGCGGCCCCCGCGACCCCGGGCGCGACAGCCGCCCCTGACCGACCACGTGCGCCCCGCCCGGGCACCGCACCGGGCGGGGCGCACTGCTTTTCCCGGACGACCCGCACACCCCACCCCACCCACCGGCCCGCCCCTACCGCGGCGCCCACCCGAGAGGCAGGATCGACCAGGTGAAGCCCGCCCCCTTCGTCCACCACGCACCCCGCACGCTCGAGGAGGCGGTCGCCGTCCTCGGCGACGTCGGGCACGACGGCAAGGTGCTCGCGGGCGGCCAGAGCCTCATCCCCCTGCTCTCGATGCGCCTCGCCTCGCCGGCCCACCTCGTCGACGTCAACGGCGTCGCCGGCCTCGACACCGTCGAGGTCACGGACACCCACGTGCGCGTCGGCGCCCTCGTCCGGCACGCCGGGCTCGAGCGGCACGAGGGCGCGGCCGCCGCACTCCCCCTCCTGCGCCAGGCCCTGCGCAACGTCGCCCACCCGGCCATCCGCACCCGCGGCACGACCGTCGGCTCGATCGCCCACGCCGACCCCTCGGGCGAGATGCCGGCCGTCACCGTCCTCACCGACGGCGTCGTCGAGGCCGCCGGGCCGCGTGGCCGGCGCGAGATCGCCGCCGCCGACTTCTTCACCGGCCCGCTCGAGACCACCCTCGCCGAGGACGAGCTCGTCGTCGCCGTGCGCTTCGGCCGGCTGCCCGCCGGCACCCGCACGGGCTTCGTCGAGTCGGCCCGGCGCTCGGGCGACTACGCCCTCGCCGGCGTCGCCCTCGCGGTCGCGCTCGACGGTGACGTCGTCACCTCGGCCCGCGCGTCGTTCGTCTCGGTCACCCCGGTGCCCGACGTGCTCGACCTCGGCCCGGCGCTCGCCGGCCGGTCGGCCGACGACCTCCCCCTCGACGACGTGGTCGAGCTCGTCCGCTCCCACGTCGACCCCGAGTCCGACATCCACGCCCCCGCCGACTACCGGCGGATGCTCGCCGCCGAGCTCACCCGGCGGGTCCTGACCACGACGACCACCCCGACGGAGGGAGCGGCATGACGGACGCCGCCACGGAGCAGAAGCTCGACATCACCCTGACGGTCAACGGCGTCCGCCGGACGGCGAGCGCGCCCGCGCGCCGCCTGCTGTCGGACTTCCTGCGCCACGACCTCGGCCTGACCGGCACCCACGTCGGCTGCGAGCACGGGGTGTGCGGTGCGTGCACCGTGCTCCTCGACGGCGAGCCGGCCCGCGCGTGCCTCGTCTTCGCGGTCACCGCGCAGGCGCACGAGATCACCACGGTCGAGGGCATCGGCAACGACCCGGCGAACCTCAGCCCGGTGCAGCAGGCCTTCGCCGAGTGCCACGCGCTCCAGTGCGGCTTCTGCACACCGGGGTTCGTCACGACGATCACCGCCTACCTCGACGAGAACCCGCAGCCGACCCCGGAGGAGGCGCGGGAGGCCATCTCGGGCAACCTCTGCCGGTGCACCGGCTACCAGAACATCGTCAAGGCCGTCGTGCGCGCCTCCGAGATCGTCCGCGAGCGCGAGGGGGAGACCCGATGACCACCCGCCAGGTCGGCGAGCCGGTCCAGCGCCGCGAAGACCCGCGGCTGCTCACCGGCAACGGCCGCTACCTCGATGACCTCGGGCTCGGCGCGCTGCAGGCCGCGTTCGTCCGCAGCCCGCACGCCCACGCGCGCATCGTCGACATCGACATCGACGACGCGTGGGAGCTCGACGGCGTCGAGGCCATCTACACGTGGGAGGACCTCGACGGGCGCGTCGGCGAGCCGCTGCCGGTCCTCATCCCCCACCCCGCGCTGACCCACCCGCGCACCGGGTACTGCCTCGCGAAGAGCGAGGTCAACCACGTCGGCGAGGCCGTCGTCATGGTCGTCGCCCGCGACCGCTACGTCGCCGAGGACGCCTGCGGGCGCATCCAGGTGACGTACGAGACCCTCAAGCCGGTCGTCGGGCTCGAGAACGCCCGCGCCGCGGAGCGCCTCGTCCACGACGACGCCCCGGGCAACGTCGCGGCCAACTTGCTCCAGGAGGTCGGTGACGTCGACACGGCGATGGCGGCCGCCCCCAACACGCTGACCCTCGAGCTCGAGATCGAGCGCAGCGCCTGCATGCCGATGGAGGGCAAGGGCGTCTACGCGCGCTGGGACGCCGACGACGCGTCGCTGCGCCTCTACTCCTCGACGCAGACGAGCACCGGGGTGCGCGCGGCCGTCGCCGCGAAGCTCGAGATGCCGCTGGCCAAGGTCGAGGTCGTCACCCCCGACGTCGGCGGCGGCTTCGGCGTCAAGATCATGCACCCGTGGCCCGAGGAGGTCCTCGTGCCGTGGGCGGCGCGCCGGCTCGGCCGCGACGTCAAGTGGACCGAGGACCGCCGCGAGCACTTCGTCTCGAGCGCGCACGAGCGCGGGCAGCTCCAGGAGGTCACCGTCGGCTTCGACGACGAGGGCCGCCTGCTCGCCCTCGACGTCCGCTTCTGGCACGACAACGGCGCGTACACGCCCTACGGGATCATCGTCCCGATCATCACGGCGACCCAGCTGCTCGGCCCTTACAAGCCGGGCGCCTACCGCGTCGAGTTCTGGTCGCTCTACACGAACACCGTTCTCGTGACGCCGTATCGCGGCGCCGGCCGCCCCCAGGGCTGCTACGCGATGGAGCGGACGATGGACGCCATCGCCGCGCACCTCGGCCTGGACCGCACCGAGGTCCGCAGCCGCAACTTCATCCAGCCCGACGAGATGCCGTACGACCACGGCCTGATGTTCCAGGACGGCCGCCCGCTCAAGTACGACTCCGGCGACTTCCCGGCGTCGCTGGCCAAGCTCAAGGACCTCGTCGGTTGGGACGACTTCGCCGCCTACCGCGAGCAGGCCGCGCGCGAGGGGCGCAAGGTCGGGCTCGGCATCGGCTGCTACGTCGAGGGCACCGGGGTCGGCCCCTACGAGGGCGGCCACGTGCAGGTCGAGACCAACGGGCGCGTCAACGTCGCGACCGGCCTGACCACCCAGGGCCAGGGCCACCAGACGGTGCTCGCGCAGATCGTCGCCGACCAGCTCGGCGTGCGCCTCGAGGACGTCCACGTGACGACCGGTGACACCCGGCGGATGGCGTACGCGGTCGGCACCTTCGCCTCGCGCGGCGCCGTGATGTCCGGCAACGCCGTCGCCCTCGCGGCGAAGGTGGTGCGCGACAAGGCCCTCCGCATCGCGGCGGACGCGCTCGAGGTCTCCCCCGACGACCTCGAGATCACCGACGGCGTCATCTCGGTCAAGGGCGCGCCCGGCACGAGCATCGACCTCAAGACCATCGCGGTCATGTCCAACCCGCTGCGCTACGCGTTCGACACGGCAGCCCAGGCGGCCACCCAGTTCGCCGGCACGTTCGACCCCGACAAGCCGCCGGTCGCCGACGACGACGAGCCCGGGCTCGAGGGGCAGGACTTCTACTCGCCGACCCAGGCGACGTTCGCGAACGGGATGCACGCGGCGGTCGTCGAGACCGACCCCGTGACGGCCGAGATCCGCATCCTGCGCTACTGCGTCATCCACGACTGCGGCGTCATGGTCAACCCGATGATCGTCGAGGGCCAGGTCCACGGCGGTGTCGCGCAGGGCGTCGGCGGCGCGCTCTACGAGCGGATGGTCTACGACGAGGGCGGCCAGCTGCTCAACGCCTCGTTCATGGACTTCCTCGTGCCGTACGCGTCCGAGGTCCCCCACGTCGAGACCGACCACCTCGAGACCCCCTCGCCCCTCAACCCGTTGGGGCTCAAGGGAGCCGGTGAGGCCGGGACCATCCCGGTCACCGCCGTCATCGCCTCGGCCGTCGAGGACGCCGAGGGCTTCCCCATCCGTTCCATGCCGATCAGCCCCGCCGAGCTGTGGGAGCTGCGCCGGCAGCACTCGTCCGTCCCCGCCGCCCTGGAAGGTGCGTCATGAAGATCTCCGGTTCGTCCACCCTCGAGTCCCCCGTCGAGCAGGTCTGGGCCGCCATCCTCGACCCCGCCGTCCTCGCCCGCTGCATCCCCGGCTGCGAGGCCCTGCGCACCGTCGGCGAGGACCGCTACGCGATGACGGTCACCGCCGGCGTCGCGGCCATCAAGGGCACCTACCAGGGCGAGGTCGCGCTGACCGACATGGAGAAGCCCTCGGCGCTCACGTTGCGCGCCAACGGCTCCGGGGCGCCGGGCACCATCGACGCCGACGTGCGCGTCACGCTCTCGCCGGCGGCCAACGGCGGCACCGACCTCTCCTACGACGCCGACGCGACCGTCGGCGGCACGATCGGCGGTGTCGGCCAGCGGATGCTCGCCGGCGTCACGAAGAAGATGGCCGGCCAGTTCTTCAACGCCCTCGACGCCGACATCGCCGGCGACGGCCCGGCCACCCCCGTCATCGCACCGCCCGGCGCGTCCGCCGACGCCGTCGCCGTGCCGAGCGAGGCGCCGGTGGGCACCACCTTCGTCGGCAAGGCGGCCTCCGCGCCCGGCTCGGGCGGCGTCGGTGGAGGCGGCGCCGCCTCGGCGCGCGACCTCGTCCTCGCCGGTGTCGCGGGAGCGGTCATCGCCCTCGTCGGCGTCGCGCTCGGCGCCCGGATCGGACGGGCCCGCTGATGCGCGCCTTCACCGCCGCCGCCGTCCAGGTCGCGCCCGTCGCGGCCCCGCTGACCGCCGAGACGGTCACCGCCAACATCGACCGCTGCGTCGAGTACACGCGCCGCTGCGTCGAGGCGACCGGCGCCGAGCTCGTCGTCCTCCCCGAGTCCTGCACGACCGGGTTCACCCCCGGCTGCCCGACCGAGGAGCTGTGGGAGCTCGTCTCCGAGCTGCCCGGCCCCATCACCCAACGGCTGACCGACCTGGCCGCCGAGCTCGGCATCCACCTCGTCTTCGGCACCTACGAGCGCGGCCCCAGCCCCGACGTCGTCTACAACGCGTCGGTGCTCGTCGACCCCAGCGGCGAGGTCCGGGGCATCTACCGCAAGACGCACCCGTTCTGCTCCGAGTCGGTCGCCGGCGGCGGCTGGGTCACCCCCGGCGACACCGTGACCGTCGTCGACACCGAGCTCGGCCGGATCGGGATGATCATCTGCTTCGACGGCGACTACCCGGAGCTCGCCCGCATCCAGGCCGTCCAGGGCGCCGAGGTCATCGCCCGCCCGTCGGCGCTGCTGCGCTCGGCCGACGTCTGGGAGCTGACCTCGCGGGCCCGGGCGTACGACAACCACGTCTACGTCATCGGGGCCAACGCCACCGGCACCGACGCCGCGGGCGTGCACTACTTCGGCAACAGCCACGTCGTGACGCCGATCGGGCACATCGCCGCGAAGGCCGCCTCGCACGAGGGCTGGGTCTCCGCGCGGCTCGACCCGGCCGAGGCGCTGGCCTCGCTGACCCCCGGCTCGAACGTCGGGCAGGGCTTCGACCACCTGCGCGACCGCAACCTCGACCTCATTCGCAACCACCGCGCGGACCTCGAGGCCCCGGCGAAGACGTCCTTCCCGCACGCGTGAGCGGTGCCGGGTCCGGGGCGGTCCCGGACCCGGCACCCCCCGTCGGCGTGTCGCGGACGGATCCGGGGGACACTGGGGTCGTGACGTCACGACGCCCGAGCGGCCCCACGACCTACTCCGCGCGCAGCCCGTTCGTCCAGGCGGTGGAGTCCCCGGTCGAGACCTTCGCCGTCGGCGACCGGGTCACGCACGACCGCTTCGGGCTCGGCAAGGTCATCGTCCTCGAGTCCGCGGCCGTCCTCGTCGACTTCGGCGCGCAGCGTGCCCGGGTCACGAGCCCCTTCACGCGCCTCACGAAGATCTGAGACCCGCGGCGCCGCTCCACGCCACCCGGTAGGGTCGCCGGACACGAGGGCGCGCACCGGCCGCGTCGCGCTCCGGGGGCGGGAAGGACACGACGGATGCAGGTCACGATGCTCGTCATCGGAGGGGTCGGCCTGCTCCTGCTCGTCGTCTCGCTCGTCGTCGGTGACCTCGTCGACGGCTTCCTCGACGGCATCGGCCCCGACTTCCTCTCCGGGCTGGCCGTCGCCGGTTTCCTCGCGGCCTTCGGCTTCGTCGGCGCCCTCGTCCTCGACGCCGGCGCACCGAGCGGCGTGGCCATCGGCGCCGGGGTGCTGGCGGGCGTCGCCGCCGGCGGAGGTGCCGGATGGGCCAGCAGCCGCCTCATGCGCGGCGGTGACGAGGCGACCGTGCGCACGGCCGGCCTCGTCGGGCTGACCGGCACGGTCGTCGAGCCCGTCCCGGCGGAGGGCTACGGGATGGTCAGCGTCGTGGCGGCCGGCCACATCACCCGCCTCAACGCCCGCGCCGCGGAGCCGCTCCCCAGCGGCGCGGCCATCGTCGTCACCGGGGTCCTCAGCCCCACCGCCGTCACCGTCGCCCGCCGGACGGACTGACCGGCACCCCGCACCCACGCGTCGGCCGGAACCGGGGGGCCGTCCGCCGCGTCCATGTCGTCACCCCACAGACACGGGTGCCGAGTGCGCCCGGAAAGGCCAGGCACCCATGTTCGGGCTAGACGTCTCGACCGGGCTCATCTCGGTTCTCGGGCTCGTCCTCCTCGTCGTCCTCAGCGGCCTCGTCGTCGCGTCGCGCTACCGCGTGGCCGGACCCAACGAGGCGTTCATCGTCACCGGGCGCAAGGGCAAGGAGGTGCGCAACCCCGAGACCGGCGAGATCTCGACCGACCTCTCGGGGCAGAAGGTCGTCATGGGCGGCGGCATCTTCGTCATCCCCTTCGTCCAGCGGCTGCACATCCTCGACCTCTCGAGCCGGCGCATCATGGTCCAGATCCGCGGGGCGGTGTCGGGCCAGGGCGTCAAGCTCAACCTCGACGGCGTCGCGATCGTCAAGGTCGGCGGCAACGAGGACTCCATCCGCGCCGCGGCGCAGCGCTTCCTCTCGCAGCAGGGGGAGGTCGAGACCTTCACCCAGGAGACGCTCGCCGGTTCGCTGCGCTCGATCGTCGGCTCGCTGACCGTCGAGCAGATCATCCGCGACCGCGCCGCCTTCGCGCAACGCGTCGCCGACGAGGCCGAGTCGTCGCTGACCGGCCAGGGCCTGGTCCTTGACACCTTCCAGATCCAGGACATCACCGACGACGGCACCTACCTCTCCGACCTCGGGCGCCCGGAGTCGGCCAAGGTCGGGCAGCTCGCGGCCATCGCCGAGGCCAACGCCCGGCAGGCGGCCGAGCAGGCGCGCATCGTCGCGGAGCAGGAGATCGCGATCAGCCAGCGGCAGCTCGCGCTCAAGCAGGCCGAGATCAAGGCCGAGACCGACGCCGCGCAGGCGCAGGCCGCCGCGGCGGGTCCGCTCGCGCAGGCCGACCGCGACCAGGCCATCCTCACCGAGCAGGAGAAGGTCGCCGTGCGGCAGGCCGCGCTCAAGGAGCGCCAGCTCGACACCGAGGTCCGCAAGCCGGCGGACGCCGAGCGCTACCGCGTCGAGCAGGAGGCCGAGGCCTCGCGCAACGCCGCCATCGCCGAGGCCGAGGCCCGCAAGGCCGCGAGCATCGCCGCCGCGCAGGCCGACGCCGAGAAGGCGCGCCTGACCGGTGAGTCCGAGAAGGCGCGACGGACGGCGCTCGCCGACGCCGAGGCCATCGAGGGCTCGCGCCGTGGTGAGGCCGACAAGGCGCTGCGTGTCGCGCAGGCCGAGGCCACGCGCGCGGAGGGCGAGGCGCAGGCGTCGGCCATCCTCGCGACCGGTCAGGCCGAGGCGGAGGCGATGAACAAGCGCGCCGACGCGTTCGCCCGGTACAACGAGGCGGCGGTGCTCCAGATGCTCGTCGAGGTGCTGCCGCAGGTGGCCCGCGAGGTCGCGGCCCCGATGGCGGCGATCGACAAGCTGACCGTCGTCTCGACCGACGGCGCGGCGGCGCTGCCGAAGCAGGTGACGGACAACCTGACGCAGACGATGGCGATGCTCGAGAACACGACGGGCGTCGACCTGCAGGCGCTGCTCCAGCGCTTCACGGCGTCGGCGGCGTCGGGCGCCTCGGGGGCGTCGGGAGCCTCGGCCGCGCCGGCGGCGACCGACGGCGAGGTCGTGCGCGGCGCGTCATCCTCGACCGCCTGACCCCTCCGCGACCTCGATTTTTCGGGGTCACCCCGAGAAGTCCACGAGACCCCGGCTCCGAGCCGGGGTCTCGTGGATGTTCCGGGGTGAGGAGCCCGGCGCCCGGGGAGGTCACGTGGACGCTCTGGTGCCGGGAGGGCGGGCCGCCCCGTGCCCGGGGAGACGGTGTGCTCTCCCCACCTCCATGCACCCCGGAAGGTTTACCTTCCACCCGGCAAGGTTTCCCTTCCGCATGCAAGGACTCGGGTCCGCGCTCGCCATGCCGACGCGACCCTGCCGTGCCGCGGTCCGGTCGCCTCGCCGGGGTGCCATGGCGCAGCGGCACTGCGAGGTGGGTGCGGCACAGCGAGGTCGCGACGGCACGGCGTGGAAGCAGTCACGCGACAAGGTTTTCGTTCCACCCAGCACGGTTTCCCTTCCACTCAGCACGGTTTCCCTTCCCCCGACACGGGTTTCCTGGCGCGCTGAAAGGGATCCCTTGCGGGTGGAAGGAGTGGTTGCGGGTGGAAGGGAAACCTTCCGGGGTGCATGGAGGTGGGGAGAGCACACTGTCGCTCTGGCGCGGGACGCGGGCTCCGTCGACCGGTGCTCGGCCCCGGACGGCCGGGACCTAGGCTGCCCGGATGGGGCGGACGATGCTGCGGTGGACGGTCGGAGTCGTCGTCGTGCTCGCGCTCGTCGTCGCGGCGGGCTGGGCGGGATACCGCTGGGTGCTCCCCCACCACCGGCCCGACCTCGCCGCCGGTGAGCACTACGGCATCGACGTCTCCGCCCACCAGGGCGACGTCGACTGGACAGCGGTCGCCACGGACGGCATCGACGCCACCTACCTCAAGGCCAGCGAGGGCGGAACGTTCGAGGACCCGCGCTTCGCCGCCAACTGGGCCGGCGCGCGGGACGCCGGCCTCGAGGTCGGGGCCTACCACTTCTTCACGCTGTGCAAGGACGGCCGCGAGCAGGCCGACAACCTGCTCGGCCGCCTGCGCGAGGTGGGCGCGGACGACACCGCGCTGCCACCGGTCATCGACCTCGAGCTGAGCGGCAACTGCGCGGCCCGGCCGACCCGCGCGGTCGTGGACCAGCGGCTGAGCGACCTCGTCGACGCCGTCGAGGGCGGCACCGGCCGTCGCGTCGTCCTCTACGCCCTCGACGACTACACGAACCGCTACCCGCTGCCGGACGACCTGCGCGACCGCGACCGCTGGGAGCGACGCCTCCTGCTCCGTCCGTCGACGGACGGCTGGGCGTGGTGGCAGGTGAGCAGCCGGGCGAGCGTCGCGGGCATCGACGGCCCCGTCGACCTCGACGTCGTCGCACCCCGCGGCTGACCGTCGCGAGGGACCCCCCGCTCCGCTGGCGAGGTTGGCCGTCGAATCGGCGTTCCGTCGGCAGCATCTGCCAACGCGAGCGTGACCCCGGGACGGGTTTGATCGTGCCCATGACCGACGGGCACCGCAGACGCATCCGGGTGGGCATCGACACCGGGGGCACGTTCACCGACGTCGTCGCCGTGGACGAGGACTCCGGGGAGGTCGTGACGACCAAGACCCCGAGCACCCCCTCAAACCCCGCCGACGGCTTCATCGCCGGGATCGAGAAGATCCTCGGCGTCATGGGCGCCTCGGGCCACGACCTCACCGCCGTGTCGCACGGCACGACGGTCGCGACGAACAAGCTCCTCGAGGGCAAGGTCGAGCGGCTCGGGTTCATCACCACCGAGGGCTACGAGTTCATGCTCGAGATCGCCCGCCAGGCCGTCCCCGACGGCTACGGCAACTCCTACTTCTGGGTCAAGCCGCCGCGCATCGTCCCGGCCGACGCCGTCCGCACGGTGGGCGGCCGGCTCGACGTCACCGGCGCCGAGGTGCGGCCCTTCTCGGAGGACGACGCCGTCGCCGCCGCGCGCTTCTTCCGCGACCGCGGCATCACGACGATCGGCGTCTGCTTCCTGCACGCCTACGCCAACGACGAGCACGAGCTCGCGATGCGCGAGGTCCTGCGCCGCGAGCACCCCGAGGCCGTCGTCTCGGTCAGCAGCGAGGTCCTGCGCGAGTACCGGGAGTACGAGCGGGCGATGACGACGCTCGTCGACGCCGCGGTCAAGCCGAACGTCAGCCGCTACGTCACCAACATCCACGAGCGCCTCGACGGGTTCACCGGCGGCCGCCCCGTGCCCTTCTACGTCATGAAGTCCAACGGCGGCGTGCTCTCGGCCGACGAGGTCGTGCACCAGCCCATCACGACGGTGCTCTCCGGCCCGGCCGCGGGCGCGCTCGGCGCGGCGCTCATCGCCGAGAAGGCCGGCTTCCACAAGGTCCTCACCTGCGACGGCGGCGGCACCTCGACCGACGTCTCGGTCGTCCTCGACGGCGAGCCGACGCTCACGACCGAGGGCTCGGTCGGGGCCTACCCGAGCAAGATCCCGATGATCGACGTCGTCACCGTCGGCGCGGGCGGCGGCTCGGTGGCCTGGGTCTCGCCGGAAGGCACGCTCAAGGTCGGCCCCCACTCGGCCGGCGCCGACCCCGGTCCGCTCTGCTACGGCCGTGGCGGCACCGAGCCGACGATCACCGACGCGCACGTCGTCCTCGGCCGCATCCCCCCGCACCTGCTCGGCGGCGAGATCCCCCTCGACGTCGACGCCGCCCGCGCGGGCCTGGTCGACCTCGCCGGCAAGCTCGGGCTCGACCTCGAGACCTGCGCGACGGGCATCCTCGAGATCTCGGCGTGGAACCAGGCCAACGCCCTGCGGCAGGTCTCGGTCAAGCGCGGCCTCGACGTGCGCGACTTCATGCTGACGACCTTCGGCGGCTCGGGCTCGCTCCTCGCGTGCCGGCTCGTCGACGTCCTCGACCTCGCCGGCGCCGTCGTCCCGCAGAACCCGGGCAACCTCAGCGCGTTCGGCCTGCTGACCGTCGACGTCCGCAACGACTACGTGCAGACGCACGTGACGCGCCACGAGGGCATCGACCTGTCCGCCGTCGCCGCGGTCCTCGACTCGCTGACGGCCAAGGGCGCCGCGGCGCTGACGGCCGAGGGCTTCACGCCCGAGCAGCACGAGTTCGTCCGCACCGCCGACCTGCGCTACTTCGGGCAGGCCTACGAGGTGCGCGTCCCGGCCGGCTCCGGGCCGGTCGACGAGGCGTGGGCCGACGAGGTCGCGACCCGCTTCCACGACGAGCACCGCCAGCTCTACGGCTACGACTTCCGGGAGGACCCGACCCAGCACGTCGAGTGGGTCAACCTGCGCGTCACCGGCGTCGGGCCGATCACCCGTCCCGAGCTGCGCCCGCTCCCCGACCGCGAGGGGTCGTCCGACGCCACCGACGGGCTGCCCGCGCAGCGCTCGGTGCGCCCCGTCTGCTTCGACCCCTCCGCCGGCTACGTCGACACCCCGGTGCTGTGGCGCCCCGACCTGCGGGCCGGCGACTCCTTCAGCGGGCCGGCCATCGTCGAGGAGTTCGGCTCGACCGTCCCCGTCCACCCCGGCTTCGCCGTCCGCGTCGACACCTGGGGCAACCTCGTCATCACCCAGGAGGCGACCCGATGACCGCCGTCCCCACCACCCCCGACCCGCTCGTCGACCTCGAGGCCTACCTCGCGAGCGAGCCGGTCAACCCCGGTGGCCTCCCGACCACGTACGAGCACGGCGGCCGCCTCACCCCCGAGGGCAGCGCCGTCGACCCGGTGCTCGTCGAGATCGTCCAGGGCACGCTGGCCAGCGTCGAGATGGAGGTCGAGACCGCCATCGCGCGCACCTCGCGCTCCCCCATGATCCGCGACGCGCACGACTTCCGGGCCGGCATCCACGACCGTCAGCTGCGCAAGCTGACCGGCCGCTCGTACTCGGCTCTCGTGCACCCGATCGTGCGCGACTTCCCGCTGGACGAGATGCACGAGGGCGACGTCTTCTTCCACAACGACGTCTACGAGTCGGAAGGCGGCATCGGCCACCTGCCCGACCTCTGCGTCACCGTCCCCGTCTTCCACGAGGGCGAGGTCGTCGCGTTCGTCCAAGCCTTCGGCCACCACGACGACATCGGCGGCGCCTGCCCCGGCTCGATGCCCAGCGGCGCCCAGAGCGTGTTCGAGGAGGGCCTCTCGGTTCCACCGATCAAGCTGTGGGACAGCGGGGTCCCGAACAAGGCGGCGCTGCGGATCATGACCCGCAACAGCCGGATGCCCGACAGCCTCGCGGCCGACCTCGACGCCGAGTGCTCCGCCTGCCTCATGGGCGCCCGGCGCCTCGGCGAGCTGTTCACGCGCTACGGCCGCGACACCGTCGAGGCGGCGTTCGACGCGATCCTCGACGCGACGACCGAGACCTACCGCCGCGAGATCCTCGACAAGATCCCCGACGGCTCGTACGTCTGGGAGGATTACGCCGAGCACGACGGCGTCGACAAGCCGATGCTGCACACGCAGCGGATCACGTTGACCAAGACCAGCACCGGCGGCCCCGGCCCCGGTGACGGCGGGCCGCGGCTCATCATCGACTTCACCGGGACGAGCGCCCAGGCGAAGGGTCCGATCAACCACTGTGGCGACTACGTCGGTGGCAACTTCCTCAAGAAGTGGCTGGCTCCGATCCTGCGCAACCTCGCCGACACCCCCGAGCGGATGGCCGAGCTCGACGTCAACGAGGGCGTCGTGCCGCTCATCGAGATGCGCTTCCCGGAGAAGGGGACCCTGCTGACACCGGTCTACCCGGCTCCGACGAACGCCCGGACCTTCGTCATCCTGCGCCTGCTCGGCGTGCTCGCCGGCGTCGTCGCGAAGGCGGTCGACGGCCGGATGCCGGCCGACCAGGAGACCATCCGCTACACCGGTGTCTACGGCAAGGACCGCGACGGCAACGACTACCTCATGCGTGAGGTGCTTGGCGGCGGCTCGGGCGGCCGCTACTACGCCGACGGCGAGGACACCATCCACGTCGTCCCGGACAGCCGCAACCTGCCGACCGAGTTCACCGAGAGCCGTTTCCCGTTCCGCGTCGAGCGCCTCGGGCTCGCGGTCGACTCCGGTGGCGCCGGGCGCCACCGCGGCGGCCTCGGCTACGAGAAGCAGATCCGGATGCTCGAGGACGCGCACTTCATGTCCATCGCGGACCGCTCGATCCTCGCGTGCTGGGGCGTCAAGGGCGGCAAGGCGGGGCGACCCTTCGAGGTGACGATCGACCTCGGCGGCCCGACGGAGCGCACGGTCGACGCGCTCGCCGACGCCGAGCCGGTCAAGGCCGGCCAGGTCATCCGCATCCGGACGACCGGTGGTGGCGGCTGGGGCGACCCGCTCGAGCGCCCCTACGACGAGGTCGAGCGCGACCTGCGCTGGGGCAAGGTGTCGTTCGACGGCGCCCGCGAGGACTACGGCGTCGTCGCCTCGGGCACGAAGGACGAGCCCGTCGTCGACGTCGTCGCCTCCGACGCGTTGCGCGCCGAGCGCCGCGCCGCCCGCGGAGAAGAGCCGTTCTTCGACCGCGGCCCCGGGTACGCCCAGCTGGCCGGCGGCGCCGGCGCGGCGGACGTCGACTGGCTCTGATGCCCACCGGCCCGGTCCTCGTCGTCGGCGCCGCCGGCAAGACGGGCCGGGCCGTGTGCGGCGCCCTGCTCTCGGGGGGCGCCACCGTGCGGGCCGCGGTGCGACCGGGCCGCGAGGCTTCGGCCCCGGCGGGCACCGAACCCGTCGCCGTCGACCTCGCCGACGGTCGCGGCCTCGACGCCGCGCTCGAGGGGTGCGCGGCCGCGTACCACCTGGCGCCCAACGTCCACCCCGACGAGGTCGGCATCGCCGAGCGCGTCGGCGACGCGGCGCGGCGCGTGGGCCTCCCGCGCCTGGTCTTCCACTCGGTGCTCCACCCCGACGACGCCCGGATGCCGCACCACGTGCGCAAGGGGGTCGCCGAACGGGCTTTGCGGCAACGCGTCTCGGGCTCCCTCGTCGTGCTTCGACCGTCGGCCTACCACGAGAACCTGCTGCCGCAGGTGCTCGACGGTGCTGTCGCGCTTCCCTACTCCGTGGACACCCCGTTCACGACCGTCGCGCTCGCCGACGTCGCCGAGGTGGCCGCCACCGTGCTGCTCGACCCCGCGCGCGACCGCGAGGTGCACGACCTCGCCGGGCCCGAGTCGTTGACCACCCGCGAGATGGTGGCGCAGGCCGAGCAGGTGCTCGGCCGGCCGGTGCGGCTGACCGTCGGCAGCCCGGGCGCATGGGCGGCCGGACCCGGCGCCGACCTGCCGGCAGCAGCCCGGGAGGCGTTGGCGGCGATGTTCGCGGCCTACGACGAGGACGGCCTGGTCGGCGACCCCGCGGCGCTCACCGCGCTGCTCGGACGGCGCCCCACGTCCTGGGCCGAGACGCTCGCAGCCGCCACCCGTCCGGCCCCCTGACCCCACGCGGTGGGGGGGGGGGGTGGGGGCCCGGGGCCCCCCCAACCCCCCCCCCCCCCCGGGCGGGGCGCCGCGGGGGGCGGTC
>NZ_JAHHWP010000023.1:0-25419 GCF_018729305.1 Phycicoccus mangrovi
GCCCCGCACCCCCCCCCCCCCCGCCCGCCCCCCGCCCCCCACGCGGTCGAGTGCGGAAGTGGCTCCCGGGGCAACCACTTCCGCACTCGACTCCGGGGACGTGCCTCAGCGGCGGAAGACCTGCACCTCCGAGATGCCGACCTTCTCGGCGCCGCTGTAGTTCGTGGCGCAGTCGGTCGCGTTGGCCGGGTCGTCGTCCTGCTCACCGGCGTACGCCGGTCCGCCCTGGCACTGGTTGGCGACGGCCACGAACCGCAGGTGGGTGGCCGCGGTCTGCGGGATGTCGAACGAGCGCATCTTGAGCGCCGGCGCCGTCGGCCGCGGGACCCCGGCGGGGAACGCGTCGGCCGGCGAGGTCCACACCGGGCGGTAGTCCGCGTCGCGCGAGCAGTCGACCCGGCCGCGGGCGTCGCAGGCGAGGACCTGGAACTGGCGCAGCGCCTGGAAGCGACCGACGACCCCGGGCTCGGGCAGCGAGCTGACCTGCACCCGGCGGACGACCTGGCGGCCACCGGCGAGGTCGACGGTGAACGCCTTCTGCGCCGCCGTCGGGCGGTCGACCGTCGTCGCCGTCGTGCCCTCGTCGTCGTCGACGAGCTTGCCGAGGTTGAAGCCCTCGCCGGTCACGGTGGCCCCGAGGGCCGCGCTGGCGAGGTTGTCGCGCAGCTTGACCGGGAGGTTGCGGGTCCGGTTCGGCTTGGCGGTCAGCGTCACCCGGACCTGCCCGTGGCCCTGCGCCCACGCGGTGTACGTCCGCTCGCCCGGGGCGATGGAGAACGTGTCACCGAGCGTCGTCGCGGGGTCGGTGTCGGCCACCGGGCGCGAGCGGGCCGTGTACTCGCCGACGTAGAGCTTCGCGCCGACGACCGGGCGTCCCTCCTCGTCGGTCGGGCTGAACCGCAGCGTCGCGTCCTTGGCGTACGCCGAGGCGAAGCTCGGGACGGGCTGCGTGTCACCGGAACCCGCCGAGGTCGCGCCCTGGCCGAGGCCGCGGGCGGCGAACGCGTTCCACAGCAGGTCCTGGTTGGCCCCGCCGAAGCGCAGCAGGTCGGCGGCGAGCATCCGGTCGCGGGCGTCGACCATCGAGACGGCGCCGCTCGGCATGAGCAGCCACGAGTCGAAGACCAGCTGGATCCAGCGCCGGTTGCCGGGGCACTGCGTGGCGGCGCGCTCGCCGTCGGCGCAGGCCTTCTGGGTCGCGGCGTCCCCGAGCCCGTAGCGGTCGATGAACGCCGCCCGGATGTCGTTGTTCGTCGCGGACCAGATCTCGCCGTCCGCGTGCACCTGCGGGCCGGTCAGGTCGTAGCCGACGTTCGAGTAGTTGAGCGGGCTCTGCCCCATGTTGTAGTTGCGGATGCCCTGCTGCGGGTTGCCGGTGACGTAGGCGCCCATCGGGGTCGCCTCGCCGCCGAGCGGCGCGTAGCCGTTCTCCTGCAGGTACTCCATCGCCATGAGGTCCGACCAGCTCTCGCCCATGCCGCCGGCCTGGAGGCCGGACAGTCCCTGGACCGGGCCGCCCGCCATCCGGTTGCTGATGGCGTGGCCGTACTCGTGGCCGATGACCGACATGTCGAACGAGCCGTCGACGCACGGGGCGTAGAACGAGCCCGCGACCGGCTGCCACATGTACATGTTCGAGTACACGGTGCCGCCGTCGCCGAGGGTCAGCTGGTTCGCGTTGTTGCGCAGGCCGACCTGGGCCCCGGACTGGGCGCGTCCGACCTCCGGGTCACCGCCCGTGCCGCCCTTGCCGTAGTTGTCGCGCTGGAGGTTCCACGCCGACTCGGTGAAGCCCAGCCGGTAGGACCAGTCGTGCATCCGGTTGTGCATCGCGAAGAGGTTGGCCGTCGCCGCGTCGATGTCGTTGCGGGTCGGGCTGGAGTACGCCGCGGGGTCGCACTTGCTCGTCTGCCAGACGTTGGTCCAGTCGTAGACGTAGTTGCGGTCGGCCTTCGGGGTCGCCGTCAGGCCCGGCGTCGTGCGCCACTGCTCGTAGGTCAGCGCGTTGTTGCCGTTCGTCGTGAACGTGCTGATGTTCGTCGAGGGGTCGACGTCCCACGCCTTCGGGGAGGCCGGGCTCGCGACGACCTCGTCGCACCCCTCGGCGGCGACCCAGCAGAAGGTGCTGCGGGTGTCGGTCGAGGAGCGGTCGGTCAGCGGCGTGCCGGTGAAGACCTTCCAGCGCGGGTTGTCGCTGTCGGCGTCGACGAGGTTCTCGCGGGCGATGACCTTCCCGCTCACGGCATCGACGTGGATGCTGTACGCGGTCTCGGCGTCGACGACCATCTCGACGCGGAACGCGCGCCGGGGGTCCTTGCCGGGCACCGGGACCGCGACCTCCTCGGTGCGCTGCGAGACGAGCGACCCGGCGTCGGCGCCGACGCTGTGGGCCGCTGCGGCGACGGCACCCTTCTCCGAGATCTTCGCGGCGGCCGGGGCGGCGGCGTCGGGCGTGAAGGTCGAGCTGACGTAGCGGACCGACCCGTTCTGGACCGCCACGGCGACCATGCCGTCGAGGCCCGCGGAGACGCCACCGAAGGTCTGCCGCAGCAGGACGACGGTCGCGTCGCCGATGCGGTTGGTGCCGACGAGCTCGACGTCCTCGAGCTGGTCGCTCGTCAGCCCGAAGGCCGCCCGCTCGCCGGCGAGGAAGTCGCGGGCTGCGGTCTCGGGGTCCTTCGCGAGGCCGCGCGCGACCGGCGAGGTGCCGTCGAGCACGTAGCTCGCCGGCGCACCGAAACGGTTCCAGGTCACCGACTTCGCGCCGGATGCGCGCCCGGTGTCGGTCGAGCGCTGCGCCGACGACCGCTGCGCCGACGACGGCGCCGCGGAGCCGGTCCGCGTGTCGAGGTCGGGCAGGCCGTGGTCGTGGTCGCTCTCGCCGGGCGGGGTCGACACGATGTCGGCCGGCCCCTCCTCGGCGGCGGCCGCCTGCTGGGCGGTCACCGCCAGGCTCAGTGCGACGGCGGCGGTCAGGCCGGTCGCGACCGCGCGGGTCGCTGGGTTCCTGCGTCTCATCCGGATGCTCCTCGGTGGGGGGTCGCCACGGGAAGCACCGGGCTCCGTGGTCCACCGGGTCCCGGCGGACGACGGCCCCTGCCCCGGCCCCGTCGCGTGCCGTCCACCCAACCCGCTGGAGCTCCTGAGAAGAACCTGTGAGAGACCAAGTCTTGGTCAAGTCTTCGTCAGCGTGCAGGTCCGCCGGCCACCGGACTGGCAGAAGGTGCCAGCGGATCGGCTGATCCACGGGCTCGGGACGACGATGGGCGCCCTCCTCCCGGCGGCTAGGTTGACGAGACACCGGCGCCCCACCCCGTCGGCGCACCGCCCCGAGCACCGAGGAGCCCCACCCGTGACCGGACCCCTGGACGGCATCACCGTCGTCGACCTCTCGCGCGCCCTCGCCGGCCCGCACGCCGCGATGCTCCTCGGCGACATGGGCGCCCGCGTCGTCAAGGTCGAGTCGCCGACCGGCGACGACACGCGCGGATGGGGCCCGCCGTTCGTCGGCCCCGAGGACGACCCGGTGTCGACGTACTTCCTCTCGTGCAACCGCAACAAGGAGTCGATCGTCCTCGACCTCAAGTCCGACGACGGGCGCGAGACGCTGACCCGCCTCGTGCGCCACGCCGACGTGCTCATCGAGAACTTCCGCCCCGGCGTCCTCGACCGGCTCGGGTTCGACGTCGAGCGCCTCCACGAGCTCAACCCCGGCCTCGTCGTCCTCGCCATCAGCGGGTTCGGGCACGACGGGCCCGAGGGCGGGCGCCCCGGGTACGACCAGATCGCCCAGGGCGAGGCCGGCCTGATGTCGGTGACCGGCACCGGACCCGACGAGCCGCAGCGCGTCGGCGTGCCGATCGGCGACCTGCTCGCCGGGCTGCACGGGGCGTTCGGGGTGGCGACGGCCCTGCGCGAGCGCGAGCTGACCGGCCGCGGGCGGGTCGTTCGTACCTCGCTGCTCGCGTCCGTGGTCGGCGTGCACGCCTTCCAGGGCACCGCGTACACCGTTGCGGGACAGGTCGGTCGCGCGCAGGGCAACCACCACCCGTCCCTCGCGCCGTACGGCCTCTTCCACGCGAGCGACGGCCCCGTGCAGGTGGCCGTCGGCTCGCAGGGCCTCTGGGTGCGCTTCGCGGAGGCCTTCGGCATCGACCCCGCCGACCCCCTGCTCGCCACCAACTCCGCCCGCGTCGGCAACCGCGCGCACCTCGTCGAGGTCATCGACGCCGCGTTCGCGTCGTGGCGCGCCGAGGACCTGCTGGCCCGGCTCGCCGAGCTCGGCATCCCGTCGGGCAAGGTGCGCTCCATCGACGAGGTCTACGACTGGGAGCAGACCCGCTCGCAGGGGCTCGTCATCGACGTCGAGCACCCCGTCCTCGGGCGCATCGAGCTGCCCGGCCCGCCGATCCGGTTCGACGACAACGCCTTCGGCGGCGGTCGCGACACCCACCAGCCGCCCCCCGGTCTCGGCGAGCACGACGCCACGGTCCGCGCCTGGCTCGACGAGGCCGACGCGGCGGACGCGGCCGCCGGGGACCACCCGTGAGCGCCGAGGCGCGGGCGCGCCGGCCCGGCGCCCACGAGCTGCTCGACGCCGTGCTCGACGCGGGCAGCTTCACGTCGTGGGACGAGGCACCGCTGGCCGTCGCGGAGCCCGGCAGCGAGTACGCCGCCGAGCTGGCCGCCGCGGCCGATCGCGCCGGCACCGACGAGTCCATCGTCACGGCGAGGGGCGCATCGGCGGGCACCGGGTCGCCGTCGTCGTCGGTGAGTTCCGCTTCCTCGCCGGCTCGATCGGCCGGGCCGCGGCCGAGCGCGTGACCGCCGCCTTCGAGCGCGCCACCGCCGAGCGGCTGCCCCTGTTCGCCGCGCCCTCGTCCGGTGGCACCCGGATGCAGGAGGGGACGCCGGCCTTCGTGACGATGGTGAAGATCAGCGGCGCCGTCGCCGCGTTCAAGGCCGCCCGGCTGCCGTACATCACCTACCTGCGGCACCCGACGACCGGCGGCGTGCTCGCGTCGTGGGGGTCGCTCGGCCACGTGACGGTCGCCGAGCCGGGCGCGACCATCGGCTTCCTCGGGGCCCGCGTCTACGAGGCGCTGTACGGCGAGCCCTTTCCGCCGGACGTGCAGGTCGCCGAGAACCTCTACGCCCACGGCCTGCTCGACGCCGTGCTGCCGGTCGAGGCGCTGACCGAGATCGCCGGCCGCTTCCTCGACATCCTCGCCGCGCCGCGCGAGCTGACCCCGGTGCCCGACGTGCCGAAGGAGCCGCTCGCGGACGTGCCGGCCTGGGACTCGGTGACCCGCTCGCGCCGCCAGGAGCGGCCGGGCATCCGGGCCCTGCTGCGGCTCGGCGCGTCCGACGTCCTGCCGCTGTTCGGCACCGGCGCCGGCGAGTGGGACCGCAGCCTCTTCCTCGCGCTCGCCCGCTTCGACGGCGCGACGTGCGTCGTCCTCGGGCAGGACCGCCGGGCCGAGGCGCTCGAGGCGCCGCTCGGGCCGTCCGGGCTGCGGGTGGCCCGGCGCGGGATGAAGCTCGCGACCGAGCTCGGGCTACCGCTGGTCAGCCTCATCGACACCGCGGGGGCCGCCCTGTCGAAGGCCGCCGAGGAGGGCGGCATGGCCGGCGAGATCGCGCGGTGCATCGCCGAGCTCGTGACACTGCCCGTCCCGACGGTCTGCGTGCTGCTCGGCCAGGGCACCGGGGGCGGGGCGCTCGCGCTGATGCCCGCCGATCGCGTGCTCGCGGCGCAGCACTCCTGGCTCTCGCCGCTGCCGCCGGAGGGCGCCTCGGCCATCCTCCACCGCACGACCGAGCGCGCGCCGGAGCTCGCCGACCAGCAGCGCGTGCGCTCCCTCGACCTGCTGCGCGCCGGCATCGTCGACCGCGTCGTGGCCGAGCACCCCGACGCCGCCGACGAGCCCGAGGCGTTCTGCCGCCGGCTCGCACAGGCCGTCCGCCACGAGCTGGCCGAGCTCGGCGCGCTCGACGACGCGGACCGGCTCACCGCCCGCCACGACCGCTGGCGCGCCCTCTGACCCGTCTCCCCCACTTCTTGCGAGTTCCGCCGCCGACGCGCCGCGTCAGCGGCGTGTCGATCGGCGGAACTCGCAAGAAGTCGGACAACCCCGGGGAGGTCAGGCCACCGGGAGGGCGTCCTCGGCTCGCGCCGGCGCGACGACGGAGGGCCGCCGCGCACGCTGCTCGTTGAGCGCGAGCCCGACCACGGAGGCCAGCACGACCGCGAAGCCGACCCACTGCGTCGCGCTCGGGCTCGCCCCGAGCCACACGACGCCGACGAGCGCCGCCGACAGCGGGAACGCCAGCTCGGCGAGGGTCGCCCGCGACGCCGGCGTCCGTCCGAGCGCGCGGTAGTACAGGACGAGCGCGAGCAGCCCCGGCACGAGGGCGAGCAGGAGGATGTTGACGACCGCGTCCGAGCCGAGCAGCACCGGCGTGCCGGTCAGCCCGGCCGTCGCGGCGAGCGTCACGAGACCGAAGGCGAAGCGCAGCGCCGTGAGGTCCGAGAACCGCAGCTCGGCGGACGCCGCACGCCCGAGCACCGTCCCCGCGGCCCACAGTGCCGCGGCGCCGACGGCCAGCAGCGCCGCGGTCGCGCTCGAGACGCTGACGGCCAGCGGGTCGGGGAAGGCGAGCAGCCACGCCCCCACGAGCGCGGGCACGGCGAACATCGCGTAGACCGGACGCAGCCGCTCGCCGAGCAGCAGCGCCGCGAGCGCGATGGCGATGAGCGGCTGGAGCTTCTGGAGCACCTGCGGCGTGATGGGGTCGCCGGTGCGGAAGGCCGCCGTGAACAGCGTTGTCGCGAGCGCCGAGGACCCGGCGCCGATGACGACGACGCTCACCTTCGTGCGCAGGGACGTGGTCCGTAGGCGCCGCAGCGCGGGCACGAGCCACGGCAGGGTGAGCACGACGAGGACGAGGTGCTCCCACAGGACGACGGCGAGGGCGGGGTACTCCGCGGCGAGCGGTCCGCGCCACAGCGAGGACAGGCCCCAGAGCGAGGCAGCGAGGGCGACGAGCCAGGTGCGGTCGGACGTCCGGTCGGTCATGGACACAGCGTGGACCACGCGCGCCCCGCGGCCACCACCGGCCCCGCGGGATGTCGAGGGACGAGACACCGACGGTCGACGCCGGACTGCCAACGCCGGGCCCGCCCTTGGGCAGAACCTGCCAACGCGGGGCCGCGTCCCGGCTCCCTAGGGTCGGTCTCCCGGGCACCCCGTCCGGCGGATCACGGAGCGAGGTGACGGATGCGGGTCCTCCTGGCCCTCGGCGGCAACGCGATGACCGGCCCCGACGGCAGCGCGACCCCCGCCGCGCAGATCGCCGCGGTGACCGAGGCGATGGGCGCCGCCGCCCGCCTCGTCGCGGCCGGCCACGAGGTCGTCGTCACGCACGGCAACGGCCCGCAGGTCGGCAACCTGCTCGTCAAGAACGAGCTCGCCGCGCACGTCGTCCCGCCGGTACCCCTGGACTGGTGCGGCGCCCAGACGCAGGGCACCCTCGGCTTCACCATCCTCGACGCGCTCGACGCCGCCCTCGCCGCGGCGGGCACCCCGCGTCCGGTCGCGGCCCTCGTCACCCGCACGCTCGTCGACCGCGAGGACCCCGGCTTCACGCACCCCACGAAGCCGGTCGGCCGCTACGTCGACGCCGACGCCGCGGCGCGCATGGTCGAGCACGGCCAGGTCTGGGAGGACCGCGGCGAGCGCGGCTGGCGGCGGGTCGTCGCCAGCCCCGAGCCGCTCGAGGTCCTCGACGTCCCGGCCGCCCGCACGCTCCTCGACGCCGGCTACGTCGTCGTCACGGCCGGCGGCGGCGGCATCCCCGTCGTCCGCGAGCCGGACGGCACGCTGCGCGGCGTCGAGGCCGTCATCGACAAGGACCTCACCGCCGCGCTGCTCGCCCGCTCGCTCGGCGCCGACGTCCTTGTCATCGCCACCGACGTCGACCACGCCGCGGTCGGCTTCGGCACCCCGCAGCAGCGCGACCTCGGCCGGGTCACCCTCTCCGAGCTGCACGACCTCGCCGCCACCGGCGAGTTCGCGTCCGGCTCGATGGGCCCCAAGGTCGAGGCCGTCTCGCGCTTCGTCGCCGCCGGAGGACCGCGCGGCGTCATCACCTCGCTCACCCACATCACCGACGCCGTCGACGGCGGCTTCGGCACCGTCGTCGAACCCGACTGAGAGGAACATCCCGTGCCCGACGCCATCGAGGTCCGCAAGGTCCCGCTGCACACCGTCTCCGACGCCTCCGAGCTCGGCAAGCTCATCGACGCCGGCGTCATGGAGGCCGACCGCGTCATCGCCGTCATCGGGAAGACCGAGGGCAACGGCGGGGTCAACGACTACACGCGCATCATCGCCGACCGCGCCTTCCGCGAGATCCTGGTCGAGAAGGGCGCCGACCCGGCCAAGGTCAAGGAGATCCCGATCGTCTGGTCGGGCGGCACCGACGGCGTCATCAGCCCCCACGCCACCGTCTTCGCGACCGTCCCCGCCGAGAAGGCGCCGCAGACCGACGAGCCGCGCCTCACCGTCGGCTTCGCGATGAGCGAGCAGCTGGCCCCGGAGGAGATCGGCTACCTGCCGATGGTCGAGAAGGTCGCCGCCGCGGTCGAGGTCGCGATGGAGCGGGCCGGCATCACCGACCCGGCCGACGTCCACTACGTCCAGACGAAGACGCCGCTGCTCACCATCCACACGATCCGCGACGCGAAGTCCCGCGGTCAGAAGGTCTGGACCGAGCACACGCACGAGTCGATGGACCTCTCCAACGGCTGCACCGCGCTCGGCATCGCCGTCGCCCTCGGCGAGATCGAGATGCCGACCGACGCCGACGTCATGCACAACCGCGACCTGTACTCCTCGGTCGCCTCGTGCTCCTCGGGCGTCGAGCTCGACCAGGCGCAGGTCGTCGTCGTCGGCAACGCCCGCGGGGTCGGCGGCCGCTACCGCATCGGCCACTCGGTGATGAACGACGCGCTCGACCAGGACGGCATCTGGGCCGCGATCAAGGACGCCGGGCTCGACCTGCCCGAGCGCCCGCACCGCAGCGACCTCGGCGGCCGCCTCGTCAACGTCTTCCTCAAGTGCGAGGCGAGCCAGGACGGCACCGTCCAGGGCCGCCGCAACGCGATGCTCGACGACTCGGACGTGCACTGGCACCGCCAGATCAAGTCCTGCGTCGGCGGCGTCACCGCGTCGGTCACCGGCGACCCGGCCGTGTTCGTCTCCGTCTCGGCCGCCCACCAGGGCCCCGAGGGCGGCGGGCCGGTCGCGGCGATCATCGACCTCGGCGACGAGCCCACCGGCTACCGCGCCTGACGCACCCCCGAACCGGAGCCGGCCCTGCACCCCCTGCGGCAGGGCCGGCTCCTGCACGTCCGGGGCGCGGACGCATGACCACGGACGGACGGGGTACCGGCCTCGGGTGAGCCACACCCCTTCCTCGCCGTCCCCCAGCCCTCCCCCGGCGATCCCGCCCGGGCTGCTCGACCCCTCGCGCGTGCACGACCTCGCCACCGCCCCGGACGCCGCCGTCGTCGACGCCCTCGCAGAGATGGTCGCCCACCCCGAGTACCCCTGTCTCGGAGCCCGGTCGGTGTTCCGTCGGGATGCCGTCACCCCGCACGTCCTCGACGACCTGACCGACGACCGGCCCGGCGGGTCCCTCGACGAGCTGGGCCGGCGGCTGCGGTCGTTCGCGGCCGGCGCCGATCCCGACGGCGACCTCGTCTCGTTCGTCGCATGCTTCCGGGGGCCGCGGACCGACGAGCCCGGCTTCGAGGAGCAGCTGTGGGCGGCCCTGCGCCACCTCCACGCCCACGACGACCGGCCGTGGCCCGGCCACGTCGCGGCCGACCCCGGCGACCCGCACTTCGCCTTCAGCCACGGCGGCACGCCGTTCTTCGTCGTCGGCCTGCACCCCGGCGCCTCCCGCATCGCGCGGCGCGCACCCCTGCCGACCCTCGTCTTCAACCTGCACGACCAGTTCGAGCGGCTGCGGGCCGACGGCCGCTACCAGCGGATGCGTGACACCATCCGACGACGGGACACCGACCTCCAGGGTGGCGTCAACCCGATGGTCGCCGACCACGGGACGGCGTCCGAGGCCCGCCAGTACTCCGGCCGCGCCGTGCCCGCCGACTGGAGCCCGCCCTTCGTCCCCCACGCCGACCGCGCCGAGGAGCCCGCATGAACCCCGCCCGCACCCGATTCCCCCGCGCCTCCGCGCCGCCGCCGTACGCCGGCGGGGTCGACGGCCCCGCGGACGGGTGGCGACGCATCGCCCCGCAGACCGGTGTGGCCGTCGAGCTCGCCCCCGGTGACCGGCTGACCCTCCTCGACCCGTGCGGCGAGCAGGTGAGCGACCTCTACCTCGTGCGGTCCGACGACGTCGCGGAGCAGTTCTCCTCCGGCCGGACGACGGACTTCGGCAACAGCATCTACGTCTCGACCGGCTCGATGCTCTGGAGCAACCGCTCGGGCATCCTCGCCGAGGTCGTCGACGACACCGTCGGGGTCCACGACCTCACGCTCACCCCGTGCAGCCAGGCGACGTTCGACGTCCTCTACCCCGAGCTCGACGGCGCCCCGCACCCCAGCTGCTTCGCCAACATCGTCGGCGCCCTCGAGCCGTACGGGGTCGACGCGGACCGGGTCGGGGTGACGCTCAACGTGTTCATGGACGTGTGGACCGACGAGCGCGGCGAGCTGCACATCGACCCGCCGCCGACCCGTCCGGGCGACCGCTTCACCATCGAGGCGCGCGAGCCGCTCGTCGCCGCCGTCACCGCCTGCTCGGCGGAGAAGTCGAACAACGGCCGCTGCACCCCCATCGACTACCGCGTGGACCCCGCCACCCGCTGACCCACCCGGTCGGCCCTCTCTCTCCCGCGAACGTGTGTGTAGAACGGCGGCAGGCCGACGTTCTTCACACCCGGTCGCGAGGGGGGGCGGGCGGCGGGGCGTGGGCGGGTCGGTCGAACGGACGGTGGGGCATCGGAGCGGCTGCGGCGCCTGCGTCCGTCCGGCGATGCTGGCGCGCGTGACCACCACCCCCGGCCCATCGTCGACGCCGTCCGCGCCGCGCATCACCAGCTCGCCGCGTCCGAGCGGTCCACCGCCCGTGCCGACCGCGCCGCCGGCCGTCACCGTCCGGCCGGCCTCCGCGACGGCCCTGCGCCACGTCGGGCTCGGGGTGGTCGCGTTCTTCGCCTTGGGCATCCTCGGGCTGCCGGCGGCGGCGCGGGGCCTGGACCGGGCGGCCGGAACCGCGGTGGGGATGGCCGCGATGGTCCTCGGGGCCGTGGTCTTGGCCCTGCTCGTGCGGCGCTACGGTCGCTCGCTCGTGGCCGAGATCGAGCTCGGCTACACGACGTCGCGACCGCGGACGGCCTCGTGGTGGCTCCACAACGGCCCCAAGCGCGGGCGCTCCGTCGTCTGGGACCTCTCGGGGCTCTGGTTCCTGCGGCCGTCCGGTGAGGTCCGCGCCGCTCCGCAGCCGACGCCGCACCCCCCGGGCTGGTACGCCTCCCCCCGTGACCCCGCCCGGTTGGAGCTCTGGACCGGATGCCAGTGGAGCGGCCTGCTCGGGGCGCGGACGGACGGTCTCCTCCCCCTCTGAGTCCCCCACCGCTCCGACGCCTCGGCCCCATCCGCGAACGCGTGTGCAACCGCCGGGCTCCCCCGGCGCTTTCACACACGTTCGCGGGGTCGTCGGCGGGGACGGGGGGCGGTAGGTTCCGGTCGTGGACACCGCCGACGAGCAGCCCGACGAGGAGATCGACGAAGCCTTCGAGCGCCTGCTCGAGGAGGGGCGCGACCGGCTCGAGCGACCGATCTGGACGCTGCTGCCGACCGGCCTGCTCGGCGGCATCGACGTGGGCGTCGGCATCCTCGCCTACCTCGTCGTCAAGCACGAGACGGACAGCCAGCTGCTCGCCGCGCTCGCCTTCTCGGTCGGGTTCGTCGCGCTCCTCCTCGCGCGCAGCGAGCTGTTCACCGAGAACTTCCTCGTGCCCGTGACCACCGCCGTCGCCGAGAAGGGCAACTGGGGCCGGCTGCTGCGCCTCTGGGTCGTCACCCTCGTGACGAACGTCGCCGGCGGCGCCGTCATCATCTGGGTCATCCTCGTCGCGCGACCCGATCTGGCCGAGGTGACCCGCGAGACGGGCGAGCACTACGCCGAGCTGGGCATCAGCGCCAAGAGCTTCATGCTCGCCGTGCTCGGCGGCCTCGTCATCACCCTGATGACCCGGATGCAGAACAGCACCGACAGCATGGGCGTCAAGATCGTCCCGGCGATCCTCTTCAGCGCCGTGCTCGTCGGGGCCGAGCTCTTCCACGCCGTGCTCGACCAGATCCTCATCATCGGTGCGGCGATCGCGGGCTCCGACATCACGATCGGGCAGTTCCTCACCGCGCTCGTGTGGGCGAGCCTCGGCAACGTCGTCGGGGGCGTCGGCTTCGTGACGTTCCTGCGGCTCGTGCGCTCCGCGCCGCGGGTCGAGGACGAGCGCGAGCGGTCGGCGACGACCTGACCCGCGCCCGCCCCCGCCCCTCGGCGGGGGCGCGACCCGTCAGTGCGCGAAGTGGCGGGTGCCGGTGAAGTACATCGTCACGCCGGCGGCCTGCGCGGCGGCGACGACCTCGGGGTCGCGCATCGAGCCGCCGGGCGCCACGACCGCGCGGACGCCGGCGTCCAGAAGCACCTGGAGGCCGTCCGCGAACGGGAAGAACGCGTCCGACGCCGCGACCGAACCGCGCGCCCGCTGCGCCCCCGCACGGGTCACCGCGAGGTGGCAGGAGTCGACCCGGTTGACCTGGCCCATCCCGATGCCGACGGACGCGCCGTCCCTGGCGAGGAGGATCGCGTTGGACTTGACCGCACGCACCGCCCGCCACGCGAACTGGAGGTCGGCCAGCGTGCGCTCGTCGGCGGCGTCGCCGGCCACGAGGCGCCAGTGCACGGCGTCGTCGCCGCCGGTCGCCGCGCCCTCGTCGTCGCGGACGACCGCGTCGACCGCGTCGCGGACCTGCAGGAGGACGCCACCGGAGACGGCACGGAACTCGACGGGGTCGCTGAACCGCTCGACGCCCTCGGGCAGGCGCAGCAGCCGACGGTTCTTCTTCTCGCGGAGGATCTCGAGGGCGTCGTCGTCGAAGGCCGGCGCGACGATCACCTCGCTGAAGACGTCGTTCGTCGCGAGCGCCATCTCGCGGGTCACCGGGCGGTTGGTCGCGATGATGCCGCCGAACGCCGACACCGGGTCGCAGTCGTGCGCGGCGGTGTACGCCTCGGCGACCGTCTCGCCGACCGCGATGCCGCAGGGGTTGGCGTGCTTGATGATGGCGACCGTCGGCTGGTCGCCGTGGTCGTACGCGGCGCGCAGGGCGGCGTCGGCGTCGACGTAGTTGTTGTACGACATCTCCTTGCCGGCCAGCTGCTCGGACTGCGCCAGGCCCGGCCGCCAGTGCGTGTAGAGCGCCGCGCGCTGGTGCGGGTTCTCGCCGTAGCGCAGGACCGCGGACTTCTCCCAGGTCGCGCCGGTCCACGCCGGGAAGCCGGTGCCGTCGGAGGTGTCGGCGTAGGCGTTGCCCATCCACGAGGCGACCGCGACGTCGTAGCTCGCGGTGTGCGCGAACGCCTCCGCCGCGAGGCGCTTGCGCTGCTCGAGGGTGAAGCCGCCGGAGCGGACGGCCTCGAGCGCGACGCCGTAGGCCGCGGGGTCGGTGACGACCGCGACGCTCGGGTGGTTCTTCGCGGCCGCGCGCACCATCGACGGGCCGCCGATGTCGATCTGCTCGACGCACTCGTCGGGCGTCGCACCGGAGGCCACGGTCTCGCGGAAGGGGTAGAGGTTGACGACGACGAGCTCGAACGCCTCGACACCGAGGTCCTCGAGCTGCGCGAGGTGGTCGGGCTTGCGCGTGTCGGCGAGCAGGCCGGCGTGGATGCGCGGGTGGAGGGTCTTGACGCGGCCCTCGAGGCACTCGGGGAAGCCGGTCAGCTCCTCGACACGCGTGACGGGCAGGCCGAGCGACTCGATGAGTGCGGCGCTGCCGCCGGTCGAGACGAGCGTGACGCCGGCGTCGTGCAGGCCCTGCACGAGCTCGGGCAGGCCGGTCTTGTCGTAGACGGAGACGAGGGCGCGACGCACGGGGCGGACGTCCTGGGTCGGGCCGGGGGCGGAGACGGATGCCATGGAGGGCTCCTCGGGGTCGACGGGGTCGGTCCCGGAGCACCCAGGCGGGCGATGCCCCGACTGCAGACTTCCCGGTGGTGACCCACCCGCGCCAGTCGTCGTCGTTCCTCCGACGATGGCGTCGGGTGCCTCACCCTCAGGACCCGCCGGTGGTGACCCACCCGCGCCAGTCGTCGTGTTCCACTCTAGCCAGCGTCCACGGCGGCCCTCAAACGCGCTCGGTCAGCGGGCGTAGGGGGACGGCGGCAGCGGGGCGGGCCAGGAGCCGCCGAGCACCCGGTCGACGTCGAGGACGACGACGACCCGCTCGGGGTTCGGCCGCGGCGGTCGGTACCGGACGGCGTAGCGCTCCTCGGCGTCGCGGACGGCGTCGGCGTCCTCGAGCACCCGGGTCGTCCCCTCGAAGGTGACCCACCGCCGCCCCTCGTGCTGGGTGAGCGAGGCGCGACGTCCGGCGCGGGCCTGGACGACCTTGGCGCTCGACCGTCCGGCGATGACCCGGGCGACGAGCAGCTCCTCGTCCCAGGTGAAGCCGACGGGCACGCTGTGCGGGCTGCCGTCGCGGCGCAGCGTCGTCAGGGTCGCGAGGTGGCGCTCGCGCAGGAAGGCGAGGACGTTCGGGGCCAGCGCGTCGGGGGTCAGCGCCACGAGCGGTCCTGCGCGAGCCGGGTCAGCACGTCGACGAGCATCCCGCGCTCCTGCTCCTTGATGCGCTCGTGCAGCGACGCGGCGTCGTCGCCGTCCTCGACCCGCACGGCGCGCTGGTCGATGATCGGTCCGGTGTCGACCCCCGCGTCGACCCAGTGGCACGTGCAGCCGGTGACCTTGACCCCGTGGGCGAGCGCGTCGCGCACGCCGTGCGCGCCGGGGAAGCTCGGCAGCAGCGCGGGGTGGGTGTTGACCACCCGGAAGGCCGCGAGGAACGCGGGCCCCAGCACCTTCATGAAGCCCGCGGACACGACGAGGTCGGGCTCGTGGGCGGCGACGAGGCGCGCGAGGGCGGCGTCCCAGTCGGCGCGGGTGTCGTGGTCGGGCACCCGGCACACGAAGGTGGGGATGCCGCGCTCCTGCGCGCGTTCGACCCCGCGGGTGCCGTCGCGGTCGGCCCCGACGACGACGACCTCGAGCGGCGCGTCGCCGGCGTCGAGGACCGCCTGGAGGTTGGTGCCCGAGCCGGAGACGAGCACGGCCAGCCGCAGCGGGCCCCCTGACCCGGCGCTCACCGGCGCAGCCGCCAGGCGTCGCGCAGGACGAAGAGGACGGCGCCGACGACGAGCCACGCGAGCGCCGAGAGCGCCATCTCGAGGGCCGGGGCACCGACCGACGACAGCCGGTAGGCGCCGAGCGAGCCGCCGCCCACGGCGTCGAGCAGCCCCACCGCGACGGCCGTGACGACGCACGAGGACACCGCGACGACGAGCTTGGTGCGCAGGCGGGCGAGGCGGGCCACGGTGGCGACGGCACGACGCCCGACCCACATCCCGGCACCGACGAGGAGCAGCACGCACACGACGCCGACGAGCCCCGGGAAGCGTCCCGGCTGGGGCAACGCACCGAGCGCCGGGACCATCGGCAGCAGGCCCGTCTCGGAGCCGTCCCACGTGACGGAGGCCCCCTCGACGACCGAGAAGCCCGGCCCGGCGACGAACGACACGACCCAGAGGCCGAGGTTGGCCAGGCCGGCGAGCTGCCCGGCGAGCAGGACCGCGGCGCCCGCACCCGAGGGTGCGAGGTCGGCCTGCACGGCGACGACCCGCGGCCAGGCGAGCAGGACGGCGACGAGGACCGCGACCATCCCGACCATGACGAGGAGCCCCGCGCCCGCGAGCCCGGGTCCGACCGAGCGGCGGATGCTGTCGGGGAGCGGCAGGACGAGGCGCGGCCCGAGCACGTCGGGGTCGTCACGGCCGACGGCGCGCAGCGCGTACCCGAGGCCGACGAGGGGCAGGAGGACGGCCGGCAGGAGCAGCGTCCAGGGCCGGGGAGGCAGCGGGCCGTTCGCGGCGAGCACCCAGCCGACGCCGACGACGAGCGCGTAGCCGGCCCACCACGCGGCGACGGCGGCGGCGAGGGGACGCGGCAGCAGGCCGGCCCACCACTCCCCCTCGGTGCTCACCCGGACCATCGCCTCGCGGGCGCCCAGCCGGGCGACGAGGACGAGCAGGCCGAGGAGCAGCAACGGTGTCAGCGCGACGGTGGCGGTCCCCACCCCGAGGTGGGCCCCGCCGGCGAGCAGCCAGAAGGACGCGCCGACCGACGTGGCGGACGAGCCGGCCGCGCTGCTCAGCGGGTCCCCGGCCCAGGCCGCGAGCACGGGCCCGACGACGAGCAGCGCGGAGACGAGCCCCGTCGCGACGCCGATGAGCCCGGAGCGCCGCCATCCGGGCGCCAGCGGGTGCCGGTGGTCGCCGGCGGGCTCGGTGCCGGCCGGCGAGGACGTGCTGCGGTCCGTGACGGTCATCGCGGACCAGTCTGCGGCACCGCCGGCCCCCTGCCGTGGTGCCGCGCCGGGGTGTCTCCCGCCACGCGGCGGCACCGTGCGACCCGTCGCCCCGACCCTCCCCGGAAAACCCGCCGGGTGGGGCATCCTGCCGGGGGTGCTCGTGCGTCGGGTGGGGTGAGGGCACCGGAGAGGGAGGGCCATGGGCGCGGAAGGGGCGGCCGAGTTCGACGAGTTCTACCGCGGCACGGCGCACCGTGTCGTGCACCTCGTGTACGCCACGACCGGCGACCTGTCGCTCGCGCAGGACTGCACGCAGGAGGCGTACGCGCGGGCCTGGACGCAGTGGCGATCGGTCTCGGCGATGCGTGACCCGCTCGCGTGGGTCCGCACCGTGGCGCGGCGGCTCGCCGTCAGCCAGTGGCGCCGGCACCGGGCCCGCGAGCGCGCCCACGCCCGCCACGGCGTGGCGCCGCCGGCGGCCGCCCCCACCCCCGACCGCGTCGCCGTGCTCGAGGCCCTCGGCCGGCTCTCGCAGCCGGTGCGCGAGGCCCTGGCCCTGTACTACCTCGCGGACCTCAGCGTCGAGCAGGTGGCCGACGAGACCGGGTCACCGGTCGGCACCGTCAAGGCGCGGCTGCGCCGGGGACGCCACCAGCTCGCGGCCGTCCTCGCCGACGAGCACCCCCTCCCCACCGCCCAGGAGGTCGACCGTGGATGACCCGACCGCCCGCGACTCCGGGGCCGACCAGGCAGCGCGCCGGGCGCTGCTGCTCCTCGGCGAGGACGTCGACTCACTCGTCCTCGCCGACCCGGCCGAGCTGCGGCACACCGCAGGACGCAGCCGGCGACGGCTCCTCGGGGTCGCGGGCGTGGCCGCCGCGGTCCTCCTCGTCGCCCTCGTCGGCGTCCTCGGCCTCCTCGGGCGCGGCGACGACGACCGGCTGCCCGCCGGCCCCTCGCCGCAGCCGACCACCTCCGCCTCCCCCTCCTTCGACACCTCCGGTGCCCCGACGGACGGTCCGGACGCGGAGGCACCGGCAGGGACGGACGTCATCGGCGACGACGGCTCGCTCGGGCCGTTCCGCACCGGCATGGACCGCGCCACGGTGCAGGAGGCCATCAGGTCGGCAGGGCTCGAGGGCACGGTGCGCATCGCCTCGCGCGACCTCGGCGGCGGCATCGTCGACCGCGTCCTCCTGCAGCCGGGCGCCGCGACGACGGTCGGCGACGGCGACGTCATCGGGACCTTCGACCGCGAGACCGACCGGCTGTCGGCCCTCGTGGCCCCGGCGACCGCGCACATCCACGGTCTCGGCGTCGGCTCGCCGGTCGGCGCATTCGAGGACGAGTTCCCCGGCCGCGTCCACCTCGACGAGTCCTCGAGCGTCTACCTGCTCGACCTCGAGGGCGGGGTGCGCCTCCAGCTCGGCCGTCCGTCGGCCTACCTCGACCGCAGCGCCGTCGCCGCGCTCGTCGTCATCCCGCCGATGGCGCCGACCTTCCAGTACTTCGACTGACGCCGGTCTTCGGCCCGGCACACCCGTCGAGAGAACAGGACACGCCGCCGGCGCACGGGCGCGGGCGGCGTGTCCTGTTCGCTCGACGGGGTGCAGGCACCCCTCGGGCGGTCGGTCGCGAGGGCGTCAGCCGGCGAGCGACTCCATGATCTCGCGCATCAGCTGGGCGGTCTCGGACGGCGTCTTGCCGACCTTGACGCCGGCGGCCTCGAGGGCCTCCTTCTTCGCCTGCGCCGTGCCGGACGAGCCCGACACGATGGCGCCCGCGTGGCCCATCGTCTTGCCCTCGGGGGCGGTGAAGCCCGCGACGTAGCCGACGACCGGCTTGGTCACGTGGTCCTTGATGTACGCCGCCGCGCGCTCCTCGGCGTCGCCGCCGATCTCGCCGATCATGACGATCGCGTCGGTCTCGGGGTCGTTCTCGAACGCCTCGAGGCAGTCGATGTGCGTCGTCCCGATGACCGGGTCGCCGCCGATGCCGACCGCGGACGAGAAGCCGAAGTCCCGCAGCTCGTACATCATCTGGTAGGTCAGCGTGCCCGACTTCGAGACCAGGCCGATGCGGCCGCCGCCCGAGATGTCGGCCGGGATGATGCCGGCGTTGGACTGGCCGGGGCTGATCAGGCCCGGACAGTTCGGGCCGATGATCCGGGTGCCGCCCTTCTCGGCGGCGTAGTTGTAGAACTCCGCGGTGTCCTTGACCGCGACGCCCTCGGTGATGACGACGAGCAGCGGGATGCCCGCGTCGATCGCCTCGACGGCGGCGGCCTGGGTGAAGGCGGCGGGGACGAACGCGACGCTGACGTCGGCGCCCGTCTTCTCCATCGCCTCGGCGACGGTGCCGAACACGGGGACGGAGACGCCGCCCTCGAACTCGACGTCGGTGCCCGCCTTGCGGGGGTTGACGCCGCCGACGATCGCGGTGCCGGAGCGCAGCATCCGCTGCGTGTGCTTCATGCCCTCGGAGCCGGTCATGCCCTGGACGATGACCTTGGAGTCCGCGGTGAGGAAGATGGCCATGGGTGTCTGTTCTCTCTTCTCGCTCGCTCGGGTCAGTTCTGGGAGGCCAGCTCGGCGGCCTTGCGCGCGGCGCCGTCCATCGTCTCCTCGATGAGGACGAGCGGGTGGTTGCGCTCGGCGAGGATGCGGCGGCCCTCCTCGACGTTGTTGCCGTCGAGCCTGACGACGAGCGGCTTCGTGGCCTCGTCCCCGAGGGTGTCGAGGGCGCCGACGATGCCGTTGGCGACCGCGTCGCACGACGTGATGCCGCCGAAGACGTTGACGAACACCGACTTCACCTGCTCGTCGCCGAGGATGATGTGCAGCCCGTTGGCCATCACCTCGGCCGAGGCGCCGCCGCCGATGTCGAGGAAGTTGGCCGGCTTCTGGCCGCCGAACTCCTCGCCGGCGTACGCGACGACGTCGAGGGTGCTCATGACGAGCCCGGCGCCGTTGCCGATGATGCCGACCGAGCCGTCGAGCTTGACGTAGTTGAGGCCCTTCTCCTTGGCCGCGGCCTCGAGCGGGTCGGCGGCGGCGGAGTCCTCGAGGGCCTCGTGGTCGGGGTGGCGGAAGTCGGCGTTGGCGTCGAGCGACACCTTGCCGTCGAGGGCGACGATGTCGCCGTCCTCGGTCTGCACGAGCGGGTTGACCTCGACGAGGGTGGCGTCCTCCTCGCGGTAGACCGTCCAGAGGGTCTTGAGGACCGGCTCGATCTTCGCGGCGACCTCGCCCTCGAAGCCGGCGGCCTCGACGATCTCGCGGGCCTTGGCGTCGTCGATGCCGGTGTTGGGGTCGACGGCGACGCGCGCGAGGGCCTCGGGGCGCTCGACGGCGAGCTGCTCGATCTCCATCCCGCCCTCCTTGCTGCACATCGCGAGGTAGGTGCGGTTCGCGCGGTCGAGCAGGATGGAGAAGTAGTACTCCTCGGCGATCCGGGCGCCCTGCGCGATCATCACGCGGTGCACGGTGTGGCCCTTGATGTCCATGCCGAGGATGGCGCTCGCGTGCTCCTGCGCCTCGTCGGCGCTCTTGGCGACCTTGACGCCGCCGGCCTTGCCGCGCCCGCCGGTCTTCACCTGGGCCTTGACGACGGTGACGCCGCCGCTCGCGGTGCCGATGCGCTCGGCCGCCTCCCTCGCCTCCTCGGGCGTGGTGGCGACGGCCCCGGCGAGCACGGGGACACCGTGCTTCTCGAACATGTCACGGGCCTGGTACTCGAAGAGGTCCACGAGGCGATCCGTCCTCACTGTCGGCGAAAGTGGTCCGCAGGGCAGCGTATCCGCGCCACGTCGCAGGGCCGAACCCGAGGCGTCCGATGGGGGGAATCTCACGCCGACCGGGCCGTCGACGCGGCGACCGGCGCCCGTCCCGGCGGGCCGGAGGACGCCGCTGGACGCCGCAGGGGCGGCCCGACCGCTGGTCGGACCGCCCCTGTGGTGCGTCGCGGGCGTCAGCCCACGGACACCGCGGTGTCGTCGACGACGAACGAGGTCTGCAGCGAGGAGTCCTCGGTGGCGGTGAACTTCACCGTCACGGCCTTGCCCTTGTAGGGCAGCAGGTTGAACGACTTCTGCACGTACGAGCTGTTCTTGTTCGCGTTGGAGTACGTCGCGAGCGTCGTCGTCACGCCGCCGACCACGACCTGGGCCTTCATCGTGTCGTAGGCGGTCGACGTCGTCTCGGCCGTGTCGATGCGGACCCAGAACGAGAGGGTCGCGGCCGTCGCGGTCGAGGGGATGGTCACCGTCTGCTGCTCGGTCTCGGTGCCCGTGGTGCCGTTGCCGCCGAGCCACATCTTCCAGCTACCGGTGCGCGCCGGGCGCCCGGTGTTGTTGGTGATCGGGCCGGCCGTGCCGGTCCACACCGTCGCGCCGGACTCGAAGCCCGCGTTCTGGAGCAGGTTGCCGCTGGTGGGCGGCGGGGTGGTCGTGCCACCGCAGCTCTGCGCGCCGGCCGGGACCGAGATGGCCGAGAAGGCGCTCTCGACGGCGGTGCACACCGCGGCGTTGCTCGGGAAGAGCTCCTTGGCGGAGGCGATGGCGCCCTCGCGGGCCGCGGCGTAGTTGCTCGTCGAGGTCAGCTTCGTCGCGAGGGTGCGGTACCAGACCTTCTCGATGTTCGAGCGGCCCGCGCCGGTCACGGTCGAGCCGTTGCAGGTCGGGCTGTTGTACGAGACGCCGTTGACCGTCTTCGCGCCGCTGCCCTCGGAGGCGAGGAAGAACCAGTGGTTGAGCGGGCCCGAGGAGTAGTGCGGGTCGAGGTTCTTCGTGCCGGTGGTCCAGCAGTCCTGGCTCGCACCGTCCTTGCTCGGCTTGTCCATGTAGCGCAGCGGGGTGCCGTTGCCGTTGATGTTGATCTTCTCGCCGATGAGGTAGTCGCCCGGGTCGGCCGAGGAGTTCGCGTAGAACTCGACGGCGGTGCCGAAGATGTCCGAGGTCGCCTCGTTGAGGCCGCCGGCGTCGCCGGTGTAGGCCAGGCCCGCGGTGTTCTCCGTGACGCCGTGACTCATCTCGTGCGCGGCGACGTCGATGCTCGTCAGCGGGTGGGTGTTGCTCGTCCCGTCGCCGTAGGTCATCTGGGTGCCGTCCCAGAACGCGTTGACGTACGCGTTGCCGTAGTGGACGCGGCTGCGGGCGCCGCGGCCGTCGTTCCAGATGCCGGCGCGGCCGAGGACGTTGTTGTAGTAGTCGTAGGTCTTCTCGGCGCCGTACTCGGCGTCGACGGCCGCGGTCTGGCGGTTGGAGGCCGTCCCGTCGCCCCAGACGTTGTCGGCGTCGGTGAACTGCGTGCCGGCCGCCGTCGAGCTCGTCGAGCCGTTGAGGTCGGTCGTGTAGTTGCCGTGGCTGTCCTTGAGCAGCCACGAGGAGCCGCTCTGGGTCGTGTTGAGCGTCACCGTGCCCGAGTACATCGAGTTGCCGGTGCCGTTGACGATCTCGTCCCAGCTGGAGACGACCGCGCCGGTGTTCGCGTCGACGATCGTGTGGAGGCGGCTCGGGGTCTGGTCGGCCTTGACCCCGGTGGTGACGACGTCGTACGCCAGGCGGGGGCTGCCCGAGCCCGCCCAGACGACGAGCTCGCCCTGGCTCTTCTCGCCGGAGGCCTTCGAGCGCTCGGCGCCCGTCGCGACCGCGGCGGCCCTGGCGAGCTTCGGGGTCGTCGAGGGGGCGGCGACGGACTTGCGGCCGGCGTTGTAGCGGACCTCCTCGAGGGCGCCCTTGGCGCTCTTCTCGACGACGAGATCGCCGCCGACGACACGCAGGCCGTTCCAGGTGCGGTCGTAGCGCGTGTGCGTCGTCCCGTCCTCGTCGGTGATGACGGACCGGGGGACGAGCCTCTCGGCCGCGGCCAGCCCGAGGGCGGCGTGGTCGGAGCCCGCGGCGACCGCGGAGGGGGTGGAGGCCGGGGTGCCGGCGGAGGGGGCGCCGACGGCGCTGGCGGAGGTGGTGCCGGCGACGATCGTCGCGAGGGCGGCGCCGAGGGCCAGGCCGGTGGTGAGTCGTCTCACGGTCGGAGATCTCCTTGGGGAGGGGTGTGCACCCGTGTTCGGGCACGGGTGGAAACATCCAACTCGGATGCCGTGCAGGACAAGGGATCTTGCGAAAGATTGACCGTCCTTCCGGAACTCTTTACCGGCCTGCGGGGGGCCCTTGACCTATCCCGTGGGCCGCCTGTGAGACCCGCTCGCCCACCGGTCGACGGCCGGCTTCCCCCGTGGTAGCGCCGCGCCTACAGTGAGGCCGCGATGACCGGCCTCCAGCGGCTGCGGGGCGCCCCCGCCCCCGACGACCCCCAGCTCGCCCCACGGGGTCCCGCGGCGTGCCGTGCGCTCGTCGGCGGGGTGCGGGCCCTCGGCGACCCGGCCGTGCTGGCCGGCGCCGCGGTGGAGACGGTGTGGCTCGCGGCCCACCTGACGACCTGGCCGCTCGGGCTCGTGGGGTCCGGCCGCTCCGGCGCCGGTCCCGCCTACCGCGTCGAGCACCTCCCCCCGGTGCAGCGCGGGATGCTCGTCGCCGACGTCGAGGCCGCGGGGACGCCGATCCTGCTCGTGCACGGCATCGTGAGCAACCGCTCGGTCTTCACGGTGCTGCGCCGCGGCCTGACCCGCCGGGGCTTCTCGAACGTCTTCGCGATGAACTACTCGACCGTCGCGACGGACGTCCGCACCGCCGCCCTGCGCCTGGCCGACGAGGTCGAGTCGGTCTGCGAGCAGACCGGCTTCGAGCGCATCCACGTCATCGGGCACAGCCTCGGCGGGCTCATCGCCCGCTACTACGTGACGCGGCTCGGCGGCGACGCGCGGGTGCACACGCTCGTCACCCTCGGGACGCCGCACGAGGGGACGTGGGCGGCCTACGCCCTGCCGACCCGGCTGCTGCGCCAGATGCGCCCCGGCAGCGGGCTGATGCGCGAGCTCGCGCGGCCCGTGCGCGGCTGCCGCACCCGTTTCCTCGCGTACTGGTCCGACACCGACGCCGTCATCGTGCCCCAGCGCTCGGCCGCGCTGCGCCATCCCGACCTCGCGACCCGGTCGGTCCGGCTGCACGGGGCCGGGCACCTCACCCTGCCGATGCTCGGCGAGGTCGTCCACGGCATCTCGACCGCGCTGACGCAGCTCGACGCCGACGGCAGCACGGTGCGCCGCGGCGTCGTTCCGCTCTCCCGCCGCGGCTGACCCCGCACGTGCCGGGTTGTCGCTGCCCGGACCGGGCGGCGGGCACGAAAAGCCCGCACGTGCGAGGTTGTCGCTGTCCGGACCGTCCCCAGAGCACGGAAAGTCCGCACGTGCGGGGTCATCGCTGCCCGGACCGTCCCCAGAGCACGGAAAGCCCGCACGTGCGGGGTCATCGCTGCCCGGACCGTCCCCAGAGCACGGAAAGCCCGCACGTGCGGGGTTGTCGCTGCCCGGACCGTCCCCAGAGCGCGGAAAGCCCGCACGTGCGGGGTTGTCGCTGTCCGGACCGGGCGGCGGGCACGAAAAGCCCGCACGTGCGGGGTTGTCACGATCGGCCGCCCGGCCGCGTCCCGACGACCGGCTCCTGAGACGGCTCACAGGCGTGCCCGGCGTCACGTGCGGCATCGTTTGCGCAGGTCAGGGTGCCCGTGGCCGACAACGATGTCGGCCGGGCGGCCCGGTCGTCCACACCCCCGCCTTTGTGTCACGGAATGGTCACGGTACGGTGTACCGGCCCCGCCAGGCCCCTGCCGTCGACACCCCCGAGGTCCACCCCGTCGTGAGTTCCCGGTCGTACACCGGGCGTCACTACGCCGGACGCCACCGCGTCCAGCGTCGCGCCCGCACCCCCCGCGCCCTCAGCCCGGGGTTCGTCCTCCCCACCGTCGCCGCGGCCGGCCTCGTCGTGACCGCGACCGGCGCCAGCATGGCCGAGTCGGCCACCGCGCAGCCGTTCGAGCTGACCAGCTCCCAGAGCGCGATGGTGCGGACCCAGCAGGCGGCTGACGTCGAGACCGGCGCCGAGCTGGCCACCCGCCGCCAGGACGCGAGCATCCAGTCCGCCGCCCTCCAGGGCCGCGCGGAGGCCAAGGTCCGCGCCGCCCGCGCCGCCGAGCGCCGCGCCGCGCAGGTCGCGAAGGCCAAGGCGGAGGCCGAGAAGCAGGCCAAGAAGTGGGTCCGCCCCATCGGCATCTGGAACATCACCTCCGGCTACGGCTGGCGCTGGGGCAAGACCCACGACGGCATCGACCTCGGCGCCCCCACCGGCACCCCCCTCTCGGCGATGTCCAAGGGCACCGTCATCAAGGCGGGATGGGAGGACAGCTTCGGGTACAAGGTCGAGATCAAGTACTGGGACGGCAGCATCTCCTGGTACGGCCACATGAGCCGCGTCGACGTCACCGCAGGCCAGGAGGTCATGCCCGGTGACCGGGTGGGCCTCGTCGGCAACACCGGTCACTCGTTCGGCTCCCACCTGCACCTCGAGTTCCAGAAGACGACCGCCAGCGACACCCCGATCGACCCGGTGCCCTGGCTCAAGGACCACGGCCTCTGGTGACCCCGGTGCCGCCACGGCGGCACCCTCGACGACCGACGACCCCGGCGCACCCCGCCGGGGTCGCGGCGTCTGCGGCTAGATGTACTCGGCCGGGACGTTGGTGACGCGTAGGCGTTGACGACGAGGAGAACCTCCGGGTGAGGTGTGGATTGTCTAGGTCCTACACCGCCCGGAGGTTCTCGTGGCCCACGCTAACGCTCGTCTGAA
>NZ_JAHHWP010000024.1:0-96187 GCF_018729305.1 Phycicoccus mangrovi
TCGATTGTGGCGTCAGCCTGAGCAGGTCCGCGACCACGAGGTGCTCCACGCGTGGCTGGAGGTGGGCGCGCAGACCTTGACCAATCCGTCCCGCGGCACCGGTGATCAGCCAAGTCTGCTCACGCAGATTCATGATTGACCTTGCTGAGGGCGGGGAGTCAGCTGGGTGAACGCGCACCGCCACTGGTCGCCGTCGCGGACCAGGACATCAGTGGTCCACTCGTCGGCTTCAATCTGCTCGCCCCGGAAGGTAGCGATGTTACGCCCATGAGTCACCACGACCAAGGTCTGACCGATGGCACGAATGGACAGCACGTCGTGGCTCATGCTGGTGTGCTGCAGCGCACCACTCGCCACCGCCGTATGGAACGCCTGCCGACTGATCACGCCGGGCCGGTCCACGAGGATCCAGTCCGGGGTCGTGAAGTGCGCTATCCGTTCGACGTCGTTGGAGACGATCGCTTCGGCCCATGCGGTCATGAACAGCCCGACCTCATCCCGAGTGCGTTCAGGTTCGTTGTCCTCGCTGGTGGCGGTCGGGTCGTCGGCAGGCTGGCTTGCGGCGCTGCCCACTAACCACAGGTTGCCCTCAGGATCACGCACCACGAACTCCTGCCCGCTGGGGCCCACCACGCGCAGGTCACTGACCAAATCTACGCCAGCCTGGCGAGCCCGCGCCAAGACCGCGGTCACCACCGGAGTGTGTAGGTAAACCTGCGCCGTCCCGGGAGGATGCAAACTCGGACCGTCGCACGTGGCCGGGACGACCATGACCGCGCCGCCGTCAGACCACTCCAACCTTGCATGAGCGAATGCGACCGCACCGTCGCGCTCGATGGGGGATGGACGGAATCCGAGGGCAGCGATGAGGAAGTCGACCAGCTGGTCGGGACTGTGCGCGGTCAGGATCGGGGTGACCCGATCTCGGTGCAGCAATGTCCTTACTGTCATAGGGAACTTCCCTCCCGACTGGCCACTGCGGGTTCAACTCCGCCGCCGCCCCTTGCACTCCCCGTGGGCAGGTGGTCTCCGTAGACTCCCGCGGCCGGATGGCGCGGAGGCATTGGCAGGGATTCGAGGGCGGCGGCAACCGACCCGTCATCGTGCAAGACCCAGCAGGCTCGTCCCAGGACTTGTTCGGTGCCCGGATCCAGAGGGAGCGAGCACCATGAGGGATCAACGATTCCGAACTCGACGATGAGGCCGCTGGGAAGTCGGACGCGACGCTCGGTCAGTGCGCCCCACTCCTCACTGCGGATGAGGCGGGCCTTCGGTGCGATGCCGGCGGCGAACTCGAGGTCGTGCAGGTAGCGGGCGCGTTCCTCGGTGACGATGATGATGTCGACATCGCTGCCCATGCGCGGTGCGTTGTATGCGTAGGAACCCACGACGACGCAGGCGCGAACGTCGCCTTGACCGGCCGCCCATCGACGGGCGTGCTCGATGACCTTCAAAGCTTGTTGCCGGCGGGCGCGGAATCGGGCGCTCATGGGTTCTCCTGCTCACACTTCGGGACGAATCGACACTCGGGCACGACCTGTCAAGGACGGTAGTCAATAGAGAAGTGCCCCGGGGGAGCCAATTGGACGCCGCACCAAGAGTCCATTCGCGATGGACCTGCCCACGTGATCGGCCGTCGCGACGGTACGCGCTGTTCGGCCGCATCAGGCCTCACCCGTCCCGGCCCCATGGAGAGGGCAGTACTCGACGGTCGCGAGGACCCCAGCGACTGCGTCAACGACTCATAAGCAAGGTCTTGGACCGGCAGTAGTCACGCCTTTGCCCCGGCGCTGAGTCCGAACACATCAGCGTCACAGCGCCGCCTGCTGGGCTACTGGTTCGCGGTCATGGCAGCAGGTCGAGGTACTTCCTGCGGGCTGGCATTGCGTGGATGACTATCTCGTCGCCGCTGTCAAGGATGAGCACGACGGTCTCGAGCAGTCGGGCGCCGGTGTCGAAGCCGAGGCGGAGTTCGCGGGCGGGAGTCTCCTCGTCGGTCAGCGGCTCGATCCAGATGGCCCACTCGGCCGCCTGGACGGCGTCCTCGGGGTCGATGCCGTGCTTCAGTGCGCTGGGGTGGACCTTCACGCGGCGAAGTGCGCCAGTGCTGCTCGGATCGCCTCGGAGCGGCTCATCTGGTTCTTCGACGCGGCCGCGTCAAGCGCGTCCAGCTCCTCCGCCGTCAGCCGGACCGCGACGACCTGCATCGGCTCCGCTCCACGTCCGGGACGGCCGCGGCCGCGCCGCTTGAGCGCATCGACGTCGTAGCCGGCCTCGGCCTCGGCCGCCCACTTTTGGATCTGCTCGTCACTCGCCATGACGAAATCGTATAACGAAATTGGGCTGATCGGGAGCGCGGCGTACATCCATGGATGTAGCCCACGCCGCCGCCTGTCGATCGTCAGGGCCTCTGGCAACGCTGAGTTCCGCGCTAGTACCGGCTGCATAATCGAAGGCATGCGCGACGGGGGAACTGCCCAGGGTGCCTCAGATTCCATGAACGGCTCTACGATGCCCGCCCAGGGACTCACCTGGCTGCGAGCCACAGGACGGGCCCTGAAGAAGACGGTGGCCTGGATCCTCGATCGGCTCGGGCTCCTCGGCGTGTAGCCCACCCGGCTCGGACCGCGTCAAATCGCCGCCTGTTGACCAGCTCATAGGTGGACGGGGGTAAGGACCCCACTCGCCGAAAGAGTCATCGGCTGGTTTGCGGCCGAGGCCGACGAGGACGGCGTCGAGGTCGCTGAGTTCGGCGGGTAGGTCGGCGCCGGCCACGGCCTCGATGGTCCTGCGGGCGAAGGCGATGTGCGCCGGTGGCGTGCGAATGTTGAGATCGGCCTGGTGGATCGCCAGTTCCGCCACCCACGTCGCGATGAAGTTGCCCATCGTCATGGCTTTGCCCTGGAAGAGCACGGTTCGCTCAGACGCCTGGCTGATGATGAGCCGGACCCTCTGGGCGGCGTCGCGGAAGTGCTGCACGGCGCCCGACGGCGAGGCCGTCGCGGAATCCACACGCCGTAGCCAGAGGATGCCGGGCACGGGGTCGCTCTCGCTGTCCTCGCTGCGGCACCAGTAGCTGGCCGCGTCGTGATCAGCTTCATGGTCGGTGAAGGCGGCCGTGGTCGCGGCCACCTCGTCCAGACCCAGACGCACGTGGACGACGACCTCGAGACGTGACCAACCGCGGCACAGCGACGGGTCGAGCAGCTCGACATCGCTGAAGGTTTCGACCGCGGCGAGAAGTCCGTCCACTTGCTCGAGGAACATCGCGCGGGCTTCAGCCAGGTCGACATCCAGTTCCCGCATGAATGCCAGCCTAGGGTCGAGTGCCAGGTAGCGCCCACGCCCTGAGAGCTGACCAGCCCGAGCTCCTACGGTGTGCGTTTAAGCGCCGCCTGCCGGGTCACTTCTTGGGAGTGGCCCAGGGTCTTGTTGTCCGACCGCCGTGGAAGGGCATCCAGGACCGAGGTGGGACTGCGGGGATTGGGTTGGTTCCGCCCCCGGCCACGCCCCCTAGGGGGCAAGCAGATTGGCTTGAATCGGTGGGAAGGGATCGTCTGCTGAGGACGTCATGGTTCCGCCGATGGGGGACGGCCGTGGTTGTCGAGGTTGGGCTCAGGCTTCGGGTCGGGCGAGTTCGTCGAGGTGGCGAGCGAGCATGGCCAGCATCTGGGCCGGCGGCACTTGCGGGTTCCCACTCCAGAGACCCTGCATGGCGATTCCGTCGAGGAGCGCGCGTAGTCGTCGTGTCTCGTAGCCGGGGTCGCGCCGCTTCCCGAATTGGCCTGCTGTCACGAGGATCTCGATGGCGGATCGGCATGCTCGGTCCACCGATGTGTTGAGCATGGCCGCGGCCGGACGAAGGGAATGGTCGGTGACAGAGAGGACGCCGAGCTGAACCTGCGCGAGTAGTTCGGAGCGCCGCTGCGCGTCCAACGGCAGCAGCTGGGCGAGTAGCTCATCGACCAAGGCCCGGCCTGAGAGGTCGAGAGCGATGATCCTGGCGGTGACGCGCTCCTCGATGAGTTCGAGGCAGTACTCCCGCAATGCCTGTTGCGTCGGAAACGCCCGTCTTAGGGAGGCTGCGGCGAGGCCGGCTTCCGCGGCGACGCCCCGCACGGACATGCCGGCGAGGCCATCTCGCTCGAGGACGCGCAGCGCGGCGGAGGCGATCTGCTCGGTGCGTTCTTCGGTGTCAATTCTCCGCGGCATGGTCACGCGCCCAGTCGGGTGCCCGGCGGAGCCGCGGAGGGCTTCCTCGGCCAGATCGTGTAGCTCACCGCCCACAGGACGTCGACAACGAGGAAGATCCCGAGGATGCCGAAGTAGCCGGACAGCGCCGCCGTTCGTCCAGGGTCGTCGACAAGCAGGATCATCAAGCCGAGGATCACACCGGCGATCGTGACGGCGATGGCGGTGAGGAGGACGTCTCGCCAGCACTTCGCCGTGTAGCGGGCTCCGGTGAGCTTCTCGGGCGCGGGACCGTCCGCGAACCGTTGTGCGAAGCGGGTGTCGGCCCAGTTGATCATGCGCTTGCCGTAGGCGACGGAGACCCCGATGTAGACCGCCGCTAGGCCGTGCTGCCACGACGCGGTGCCGCCGCCGAGCAGATCGACGGCGACCAGCACCAGCAGGACCGCATCGATCACCGGGGCTAGAACGAGGAGAGTGGCACCAATGCGGGGGCGGCGCAGGAGGTACCGTGCGGCGAGCCCTGCGAGGATCGCCACCCAAAACGCGACCTCGCAGAGCACGATCGCGGTCAGGATCATGCTGCCCCCGTCCGCCATGTTAGTACGAGTGTACTCACAGGGGCCTGCTCGGGGGTCATGACGCGGAGCATGGAGCCACTGGTCGCTGCAGGCATGGTCCGCCCGGTAGCGGTCCGCGGCAACCGGGAGCGAGCCCTTCCCGGCCGGACCCGGATCGGGGCCGAGAAGTGCCCTGCTCCGCCGCCAGTCGACCGTCCTTTCCCAATGGCGGGTGGCAGGCGGCTCGGGGATCGATGATAGGCCGGTGACCCACGACTTTGCCCTCGTGCGTGATGACCGGGGGCGCACCGACTTCGACCTGTACACGTCGTGGTCGCCGCGGATCCGGGAGGCATACCTCTCCTCCGGGGCCGACGGGCTGATCGCCAACTACGCCCGCGGCTTCGTCGGCACCGACATCGACTTCGTCAGGGGCCTTCCACTTCGCCGCTTCGAGCTGCTGGACCGGGAGCATCACCGACCTCACCCCTGTGCATGACCTCGGCGCCACGCTCGAAGAACTGCACGTTCAGGCACACCCGGGCACTCACCTCGACCTGACACTGCTCCCCCGGCTCCGGGTGCTGTCGTGCGCATGGGACCAGGTGAAGGACACCATCGAGCGGACGGACCGCATCGAAGAGCTCCTCCTCTCTCCCTACCGGAAGGACGACCTACGCCCGGTCAGCCACCTCACGTCCCTGCGAACCCTGCGGATGAAGGAGCGCCCCCGTGTGCGCTCCCTGGACGGTGTCGAGTCGATGCCGTGGCTGGCGTGGCTCGGGATCTACGGCGCGCCCTTGGAGGACATCACCGCCCTAGAGCGCCTGCGCTCACCAGTCCTGAACCGACTCGACCTCGCGTCCTGCCCCCGCATCCCATCTCTGGACCCCGTGGGTGGTCTGCACGGCCTGCGTGAACTCGATGTCAGTGACGGCGGCACTCTGCCCGGCCTCTCCCCGATCGCCGCCCTCACTGCGCTGGAACGGCTCTACCTCTACGGCTCGACCAAGATCGCCGACGGCGACCTGTCGCCACTGCTGGGCCTCAAACGCATGAGAGACCTACGCATGATGAACCGGCGGCATTACACGCCCTCGGTCAACGCGGTGCGCGAGCACCTCGGCCTCGAGCCCTGGTGAGCGACCGCGTCTATTCGCCGCTGCACACGCTCAGGTCGCGCCGGCATTCTTGTCGAAGTCCCCTCGCCGGCATTGCTCGATGAGATCGCTAACGGCTGCCTCGCGGTCTTCGCCGTGCTGAAGCTTGCGAACCGTTACGATCCGGTCCCCAGCCAGCCTCTGGGGCAGTACGACGCCCACCTTCCAGCGGCGCGCCGTCGCTTCACGCAACTCGAGGTAGGCAGTCCATAACAGGTTGTCGACGATTCCAGTGCCGGGAGTGTTGGTGACGCGCAGCGGGGCACCCGTTGGCACGGCTCGAACCTGATAGTGGACGCCGTTGACGGACTCGACCTCGCGGTACACGGCGCTCCTTCTGTTGGCGGACGGACCGGAGGCTAGCGCTGCGAGTCGGCGCGCCGGGCGCTATCAGGAACTGCCTCCTGGTGCCGCGAGCTGACCGCCCTCTGGCCAGGACTTCGGACTCAAGCTTCATCTGGAGTTGACGGCTGACAAAGCGCGAAACCCCATCGGCCACGGATACAAGAGTGGTCGAGTGTCAACGAACTTCGTAGCCAGTCTTGAGGCGAACGCTGCAGCTTGGAAGGCAGGCGCAATCATCCCTAGTCCGACGGCCGATCCTGAGGACTGGCAACTTCGACTGCGCGCGAACCAAGCAGCCCTCCTTCGTAGCGCCCTGTCAGCAGCGGAGCGATGTCTGGTGAGGTAGCGACCAAGGTGCGTCTATCCGCCGCCAGACGGGCGCTCTGATGGCGAACGGATCCAACATCGGACAAGGGGCCGCGTCGGGTGTCCTCGCCTCTGCGCCGCGGTCCATGTCGGGCTGTTGGAGGACTCGCTGACGTCGCACGGTCGATCCCGCGGGGAGGGGAGAGGTCGTCCGGAGGAGCTGGGCAGCGCGGCCCGCATGGCACAGTGCGGGCATGGGCAATTCCCCTTCGCAGCGCGAACGCCGGCAGGAGTCCGGGCTGACCGACGATGACTTCTCGCCCGTGTGGGATGACGATGACCGTCCGCGCATCCCACGCGTGGCCGGCGAGCGTGAGGCGCTGGCCGCGTACCTCGACTACTACCGGGCGACGGTGGAGATGAAGTGCCGCGGACTGACCCCGCGGCAGGCGCGGACCCGGTCCATGCCTCCCTCCACGCTGTCGCTGCACGGCCTGGTCCGCCACCTTGCCGGTGTCGAGCGTTGGTGGTTCCAGCAGAACTTCGAGCGCCGCGACGTGCCGTTCCTCTTCGTCTCCGCTGACGACCCCGAGCTGGACATGAACCCACCGGTCGGCGCCGACTTCGCCGCCGACCTGCAGGCCTGGCGCGCAGAGTGTGCGGTCTCTCGCGAGATCATGGCCGCCCACGACCTGGACGACACCGCGCGGCCGCTGGACTGGTACGAGGACGTCGACCTGCGCTGGCTGGTGTTGCGGATGATTGCTGAGTACGCCCAGCACTGCGGGCACATCGACCTGCTCCGCGAGGGGATCGATGGCAGGACCGGAGCGTGAGCCGTGGCCCAGCGCGCCGGTTCCGCCAGCTCAATCCATTTCCCGCGAGCACGTGCCCCAAACCGAATCGCACGGTGTAGCGCGCTCCGCCGCGAGGCGACCTAGCTCATCGTGGTCTGGCGTGCGACGGGGCGTAGCCCTGCTGGGCAGGAGTGTCGGAGCTCGGGCGACTCGGCGGATCCGGCGCGCCATGGAACGTGTCAGACCAGGAGGCAGAAGGGGTGGCCGGCCGGGTCGACGAGGACGTAGAGGGGCGCGTCCTTCACGTGCGTGCGGTCATACAGCAGCCGAGCGCCCAATCTCTCAGCACGCTCTCGGTGCCGCTCGAGTTCCTCACGGGTAGGGACCTCGAAGTCCATGTGCATCTGCATCGGAACTGCCTCGGAGGGCCACGTCGGGGGCGTGGTGTCCGTCTTCTTCTGAATGGTCACCACGCGGTCGCCGTTGTCGTCGAGCAGGACGATCCAGTCCGCGTCGTCAGGGCTGCCGTCAGTCGGTGGCGTGTCTCCATCCCGGTAGTGCAGGCCCAGGAGCTCGCGATAGAACTCCGCCAAGCCTCGGCAGTCGCGGGCATCAATCGCGGTATGAATCAACACGGGATACGGGGACACCGACAGCTCCTCGGGGTTTCGTCCGCTCACCGTATGCGGTATCGCGGACCGCTCGCGCACCGGAACGGAGGGACGCCCTGGCATCAAGGGAACCTGCTGCATCCCGCCGCCTGCCGACGAACACTCTGATGTCAGCACGACTTTCGGCGCACTCATGGGCGCCCGTGGCGTGCGGCGACCATTCCTCCGGTGACAGCGGCAAGGGCCACTGCGACCAGGGGCACGAAGAACTTCGTCGTGACGTAATCAGCCTCGTCGAGTGGTCCGAGCACGCTGACGAGGATCTCTGCCAAGACCATGCCCACGAACAGGCCGAGGAGCCCACCCAGCACGAAACCCGTCACGACCGAAACCACTCGCACGACGCTTCCTCCCCACGGCCATCGACGTCGACAGGTGTGATGTCAGCGCGCCGCCGACTCGGATCTGCCGCGAATTGCCGCCTGTCGCAATGCAGTACGACGGCAGTTCAATCGTAGTAGCCGGGTCGGGCGACGAGCACGGACTCGAAGTGCCGGCCCTCCTCGTCCTGGTCGCTCTCGGGGACCGTCGGCCGCCAGAGGGCTAACAGCAGCTCGGTTGCCGTGACGGAGCACCCGTTCTCCTCGACCTGCACGACGGTGCGTCGGGTGAGCTGCCCGATCACCTCCTCGGCGCGGGTGGCGAAGACGTCGATGTCCTCGAAGGTGACGGTGTCGCCACGGTCGGGTCGACTGAGCTCGACGGCTTCCACCAAGTCGGCGTCGTCGAAGTACACGAACACCGAGCAACCCGATGTGGTGTGGACGGCCAAGGACGGGTTGCCCTCGTCACCGCGACGGAAGGTCTTCGGTTCGCCGTGTGCTGCGAGTTGGCTCTCGGCTTCGAGTCGGCTCGCGCCGATGTCAATCCCTGCTGCCCCGGTCGGCGGTTCCAGCACGATGTCCATGGGTGAGTACAGCACGCGAGCTGGGGTTCGCAGCGCAACAGTTGCTCCAGCATTCACGTCGCGCCCGATGTGCGGCACTCCGCCGCGAGTCGACCGCCGAGAATCGCCACTCTGGGTCGGGCATGCTTGCCGGGTGAATGTTTGGGAAGCCGAGGGGCGACGGTTTGAGGTGCTCATGGCATCCGACGTGATCCGGGACGGCATAGCACTCGAACTGACCGACCTGGATCAGCCATCCGGGCCGGGGCCATGCCTAGAAGTCTTCTACTCGGATGCCCATGGCACATTCACGTTCTCCGCTCTCCGAGCAGTCGACCTTTCCCTGGACCTCTTGAACAGGTTCGTCGACACTGGGAGGTGGGAGGCAGAGCTTGGCCCCGGACCCCGAGAGCACCGACTGATCAGCGTCTATCCGCCGCATTAGGGGCGGTTGGCACGGCAAACGGAGACCATAAGGCCAGCGGACCAGGGTCATGCCGAGCCCTTGCTCGGCACCTGGCAGCGCAGGCCAGCAGCCGGGCGACGCGGCGCAAGACAACAGTAGGACGGAGCCGAGTAGCCACAAGGTGTCGCCTCGCCGATATGACATCGTCCTGACGTGCAACCGTTGCTGTGACGGCGAGCAGCGACATGCAGCATTCCGAGGCGCTGGGCAGGTTTTGGTAGCTGCTTTCGCAGCCGCCGAGTAGCAAGCAGGTGACCATAGGATCTGGCTTGATGGAGACTGCTCCCGCACTCGACGGCGCCGCACTGCGCAGGGCTCGCGAGCGCGCGGGCTTGAGTCAGAGTGGGCTCGCGCGGGCGGCTGGTGTCGCAGACGGGCAGCGGATCTCGCGTTGGGAGCGGGGTGAGGCTCGTCCTCGGTCTGCGGCAGCGCTCAGGCAGGTCGCGGTGCTGTTACACGTGTCGCCTAGAAGCCTGCTCCTGCCACCTACGGGCCCCCCTTCCTTACGGTGGCTTCGATATGCCGCCGGCACCACGGTGGAAGAGCTGGCTGCCGCAATCCATGCGTCTCCCGGGACCGTAAAACGCTGGGAAGCATCAGGCCTGCTCAAGCCCACCGATTCCACGGTGTCCGCGGTCGCTGCTGCGCTGGGAGCCAGCGCCGACGATGTCCGAGAGGCCCTCCGTCAAGGCTCTGACAGTTCGAGCGCTTAAGGGGCTGAGTCGGCGCTCAGCGCGACGGTGTCGGGGTTGTGTGGTGCCATGGAATGCGTCGGCGATTGACCGACTCTTCTCCACGTGCATCGCGCGCGACGTTTGTGAGGGGGCGCAGTGAAACCCACATTGTTCACGGAGGCGTGTCGCACCTGTTGCCTAATGGTACCTCAGAGCCTAGGCTCTAAGTGAGCGTATGTCTGGCTGCTTGACCCCTCGTGGTGAGGCCGCTTGCTTAAGGCGTTTAGAGACCGTTGAGGAGAACTCATGAACGTAACCACTCGAGGCGCTACCGCGACAGTCGCCCTCGTCTCGGCGATCGTCTTGGGCGCGTGCGGTCCAGATGCGCCGACTCAAGAGCCAAGTGTGTCGCCGACATCAACCATGAGTTTGACTGCGTCGCCGAGTCCTAGCCCGTCACCTAGCGCGAAGCCGACAGACTCGAACTCGCCACAGGCGCGGGCCCAGGCGACAGTCGTGCAGTACTGGGCGATGCTCGACAATCTGGCTTCAGATCCTTCGACCTCACTCAGTGACCTAGCCACGGTGGCTCGGGGGAGTGCGCTGACTCAATGGCAGCAGATCCTTACCAAGCGCCGAGGGCAGCAGTACACACAGACCGGCAGGGTCAGTGTCGAAGACGCGAGAGTCAAGGCTAACGGTCCAGGGCGTTGGGATGTATCAGCGTGCATAGACGCCAGCGGGGCCAACGTCGTCGATAAGAACGGTAAGTCCGTTCGCGGGACGGGTCCCCTGCGGGTCAGGTCCATGTTCGTAGTAGAGCGCGACAGGGAGACCTACTTCGTCACCGAAGAGGATGTGGTGGAGGAGTGCTAGCAAGATCCCTAGTAGCGGCCTTGGTTGCGTCAGTTCCAGGTGTGTTGTTTCCGGTGCTGGCCGAAGCCGGTAAGCCAATCAGTTGTCCACCGGGCTCGGTCTGGGACTCAACCCAAGCCACGTGCGTCATTGTGGTCACGGATCCGGGTACACCCGGGGATGGAGGAGGAGCTGGGGGCGGAGGAGCTGGGGGAGGGGGAGGAGCAGGGGGAGGGGACAAACCGCCGGTCTGCCGCTTCACGGAGGAGGTTCCCTGTGAGAGTGCGGACGGCTTCGGATACTGGAGCAACAATCTCGGTTGCTACGTGGGGCCTTCGCATACTGACTACCCCCCCAACTCCCCTATCTGGCAGGGCCACCATCCCGAGGGCGCGATCTACAGCTGTTACAACCCGTTCATCGAGGGGACCCGGAACTACGACTTCTGGGCCGCGGCTCAGCCTGCCGGTCCGGCGGCTCCGCCGGACCCTCGTGTTCTTGCGGAGCGGGCAGTCGCCGAAATGGGTCTGCGGGCCATCACGATCGGCCTGGTGCCTGAGCCCGACGCGGGGAAGGTCGGGCTGGTCGGTGTTCCGAACTGGATGTGGGTGGAGGAGCCGAGCGAGAATACCTACGGTCCGATCACGCGTACGGCGACCGCGGGGGCTTACAGCGTGACGGCCACGGCGAAGGTCTCGAAGGTCGCGTGGGACATGGGCGATGGACAGGTCATTGCCTGTGACGCCGGCACGCCCTATCAGGACTCCTACGGCCTGATCAGCTCCCCGACGTGTGGGCATACCTACACCCGCCAGGGCGAGTACACGGTGCGGGCCACGTCCTCGTGGGTGATCACGTGGGCCGGGATCGGGCAGAGCGGAACCATTCCGGTTGACCTCACCCAGACCGCGCAGGTGACGATTGGGGAAGCGCAGGTGTTGAAGCAATGACGACCCAACGAGAGGGCACGCGCCCAGCGGCCCCGTTCCGCTCACCGTCTCGCAACGGACACCAAAGGCCCGCTGGGGCCGTCCCCGTCGAGGTGGCCGGGGCGCTCCCGCAACCGCCGAAGCCGCGCCGGCGCTGGGGGCTGTTCGCCGCGATGGTGGCACTTGTCTGCCTTGGCGCGCTCGGCAATCTGTGGCTGGTGCAGGCCACGAGCGACACCGCGACGGTGCTGGCCGCCAGGTCCACGATCGAGCGGGGGGCAGTGATCTCCGGGGATGACCTGGTGGCGGTCAGGGTGGGTGCCGACCCGTCTCTGCAGACCGTCGCCGCGGACCAGCTGGACGACATCGTCGGGAAGCGGGCCGCGGTCGACGTTGCGTCCGGGTCGCTGCTGACCCCCGGCTCGGTGACCAGCCAGGTCCTGCCGGCGGAGGGTTTCTCCCTGGTGGGTGTCTCGGTGACACCGGACCTCATGCCGGGAACGGCGCTGATGGCGGGCGACCTCGTCCGGGTGGTCGCCACGGCCGGTCAGCAGGGGGCCATCGACCCGGCGAAGACAGAGGTCGAGGCCGTCGCGGGTGAGGTGGTTTCGGCCGTCACGGGGGAGGACGTCACCGGCCAGGGGGCCTCCACGGTGGTCACCCTCCAGGTACCCGCCGAGGACGCGACCACCTTGGCGGCGATGGCGGCGACGGGGAACGCGGCCGTGGTCCTGGACTCGCGGGCACGGTGACCTGATGAGCCTGATCGTGTTGTGCTCGGCGGCCGGGTCGCCCGGAGTGACAACGACGTGTCTGGGTCTGGCGTTGGGCTGGCACCGGCCGGCGTTGCTCGTCGAGGCCGACCCGACCGGCGGGTCGGCGATCGCCGCGGGCTACCTGCGCGGAGCCATTATCCCGCCGGAGGCGATGATCGACCTGGCACTGGCCGAGCAGTCCGGCGGTGTGCTCGAGGTGCTGCCGCAGGTGTCCCAGCCGCTGCCCGACTCGCCGGCATCGTGGGTGCCGGGCACCCGCTCGCACGAACAGGCCCGCACGCTGCTGTCCCTGTGGGAGCCGCTGACGCCGGTGCTGCGGTCGCTGCACGCGACCGGGCAGGACGTCCTCCTGGACGCGGGGCGCCTCGGGCTGTACGGCTCTCCTGAGCCGCTGATCTACGGCTCCGACCTGACTTTGCTGGTCACCCGGACGGACATGGTGTCCCTGGCGGCGGCACGCTCGTGGGCGGAGACCTTGAGGGAGCGGTTCGCCCGTAGCGGAGGGTCGTCCGCTCTCGGGGTGCTGCTGCTGGGGGAGGGCCGCCCGTTCCGGGCCGGGGAGGTCGCCAAGGTCTTGCAGGTGCCCGTCCTGGGATCAGTGGCGTGGGACCCGGCGGCCGCCGAGGTCCTCTCCGCCGGGACCCAGCCCCCGAAGGCGAACCTGCGGGCTCGCCTGACCGGCCGGGCCGGCTGGCAGGACTCGGCCCTGCTGCGCAGCTACCGCGGGGTGCGGGGGGCGATCACGGGGCAGCTACGCGAGATCGACCAACAGCTGTCCGTCACCGGGGGAGGGGCGCGATGAGCACCGAGGAGATCTACGACCGCACCGACGGCTCTGACCCTGCAGGCATACCGGTGCTGCTGTCCGCGCCGGCGGTGCGGCCTGGCCGTCAGCGGGGAGCCTTCTCCATGACAGCCCACACGAGCCTGCCCCGCCCCGCCGCCCTGGACCGGCTCCGCAAACGCCAGGACGCCCCCTCACCGACCTGGGAACCTGTCGACCTCAAGGCCGCCGACGCCGTGGTCGATTGGTCCCAGGTCGCGATGTTCCGCACGATGGTGGCCACCCGGCTGGCCGGCGCCCTCGGCGGCCCCTGGAGCGGCGGGGACAGCGATGGTGAGCGGCCTGGTGCAGGTGCGAGCCGAGCCGAGCAGCAGGCACTCGGGCTGGACCTGATCGAGGAGGTGCTGCGCGAGCACAGCGCAGACGTCGCCGCGGCCGGGGAGCAGTCCTGGGCACCGGCCGAGCGATCCGCGACCCGACAGGCTGTCTTCGACGCGGTCTTCCGGCTGGGGAGACTGCAGCCCTTGGTGGACGACGACCGGGTGGAGAACATCTTCCTGCTGGGACACGACCAGGTCCTGCTCGAGCTCACCGACGGCTCCCGCGTGCCCGGTGCCAGGGTCGCCGACAGCGACGAAGAGCTCATCGACTTCCTGCGGTTCCTGGCCAACCGCAGCGAGTCCAACCCGCGCCCGTTCTCGGAGTCTCACCCTCGCCTGCACATGAAGCTCGACGGCGGTGCGCGGATGGCGGCGACGGCCTGGGTGACCTCCCGGCCCAACGTCGTGATCCGCCGACACCGGCTCAAGGTGGACAACCTGAGCGGGTGGGTCGAGCGCGAGGGGCTGTCACCGGCGTGCGCCAACCTCCTGGCCGCGGCCATCCGTGCCGCGTGGAGCGTCACCGTGGCCGGCCCGATGGGCGCCGGCAAGACCACGCTGGTGCGTGCGTTGTGCGCCGAGATTCCCCGGGAGGAAGCGATCGGCACCTTCGAGACCGAGCACGAGCTGTTCCTGGGAGAGACCGGCAACCACGACATCGTCCTGGACTGGGAGGCCCGCCCCGGCGTCGGCGAGGTCGGGCTGAACGGACGGGCCGCCGGCGCGTTCGAGCTCTCGGACGCCCTGACCGACTCCTTCCGCTTCAACCTGTCCCGTCAGATCGTCGGTGAGGTCCGTGGCCCGGAGGCGTGGACGATGATCAAGGCGATGGAGTCCGGGACGGGATCCCTGTCCACGACGCACGCCGCGAACGCCGGGGCGTGCGTGCGCAAGCTGGTCACCTGTGCCATGGAGGACGGGGCGCACGTCACCCGAGACCTGGCGGTGGAGAAGCTGGCCGGGTGTCTGGACCTGATCGTCCAGCTCGGCAAGAGAGTGGAGACCCTCGCCGATGGGACCCAGGTCCTGCGCCGGTGGGTCAGTGAGGTCGTGCTGGTCGAGCCGGGAGAGCGCGAGATCGGCTACAGCCTGACCCACCTCTTCGGGCCCAGCAGCTCCGGCCCCGCACGCGCGACCGGGAACCTGCCACCCCGGGTCAGCGAGCAGCTGGCGGAGCACGGCTTCGACGCGCGCCTGTTCATGGCCGAGGCCGACAGTGACGGGTGGGGCCCGTGACCACCCTCCTGCCCGTTGTCCTCGGTGCGGCGATCGTCCTCGGGACGGTCGGTGCCGTCCTCGCCTTGCGCCCCCACACACCCCGGCCGCGTGCCGAGCGAACCCCCTCCAAGCTCGGCACGCGGCTGGCCTCCCTCCCCAGGCGCACCCGCATCACCCTGGGCGCAGCCGTCGCAGCCGGCCTCCTCGTGGCCCTGGTCACCGGCTGGGTGGTCGCCGTGGTGGTCCTGCCGGTCGCCGCGCTGGTCCTGCCCTACCTGCTCTCGGCTCCGCCGGCCGCGGCGCAGATCCGCCGGGTCGAGGCGATGGAGGAGTGGACCCGATCCCTGGCCGGCGTCCTGGGGGCCGGTATCGGCCTGGAGCAGGCGCTGACGGCAACGCTGCGCTCAACCCCGGAGCCGATCAAACCCGAGGTCACCACGCTGGTGGCCCGACTGCGGGCCCGCTGGGACACCGAGGAGGCCCTGCGGGCCTTCGCCGAGGACCTCGACGACGTCACCGGCGACCTGGTCGCGGCCAACCTCATCCTCGCCGCCCGGCGCCGCAACCGCTCCCTGGCCAGCGCCCTGCAGGGCGTGGCCGAGTCGGTCGCTGAGGACGTGGCCTCCCGCCGCAAGATCGAGGCCGGCCGGGCCAAGCCGCGCGGCAGCGCCCGACTGGTCACCCTCTTCTCCCTGGGGGTGCTTGTCGTCCTGGCCTTCACCGGTGACTACGTCGAGCCGTACACGACCCCGATCGGCGAGGTCGTCCTGGTGTTCCTGCTGCTGGCCTACGCGGGGGCACTGTTCTGGATGCGGAAGATGGCCGAGGGCAAGCCGCTGCCCCGTTTCCTCGGCGCTCACGCCAAGGCGGAGGCGCGATGACCACCCTGCAGCTCTCCCTCGCCCTGGGCCTGGTCGTCGGCCTCGGCGTCGCCGGCATCGCCTACGCCCTGGTCCCTGCCCAGCCAGACCTTGGCGACGTGCTCGCTCGACTCTCCCCGCCCGCACGTCGGCGCCCCGGAGCGCCCACCGCCTCGGTCAACCCCGACCTCGAGGAACGGCTAGGACTGTGGGCGGAGCGGACCCTGCCGACCCGGCTGCTGGGGGTGCCGCCGGCCCGCGACTTGGCGGTGGTGCGCAAGACACCGGCGCAGTTCTACGGCAAGAAGGTCCTCTACGGGCTGCTCGGGATGGTCCTGCCCACCGCCGTGACGGGGTTCTTCGCCCTCATCGGCCTGCGCATCCCGTTCGTGGTCCCTGTCGGGGCGACCCTCCTGCTCTCGGCCGTGCTGTTCATGACTCCCTCCCGCGACATCGGCCAGGAAGCCAAGAGGGCCCGCACTGAAAGCGCACGCGCCCTGAGCGCCTTCATCGAGCTGTGCGCGCTGGAGCGCAACTCCGGCGCCGGGACCGTGGTCTCGCTCAGCAACGCCGCCGAGGTCGGGGACTCGTGGATCTTCCGCCGGATCAGCGAGGAGCTCGCTCGTTCGCGCTACAACGGACAGCCACCCTGGGACTGCCTGGAGCAGCTCTCCGAGGACCACGGGCTGCCCGAGCTGGCCGAGATCGCCGACACGATGCGCCTGGCCAACGACGAAGGCTCCCAGGTGTACCGGCAGCTGCGAGCCCGCAGCGCCTCGGTGCGCAGCGCCCTGCTGAGCGCAGAGCTCGCCGAGGCCGGGCAGGTCGAGGAACGCATGTACCTCCCCGGCTCGCTGCTCGGTGTCATCTTCCTGGCGCTGCTCATGGCGCCGCCGCTGCTACGGCTCCTCAGCGCGAGCTGACCCTGAGCGCGACCACCGACACACCCACCGAAAGGACACCATCATGGACAGCAAGCCAATCGCGAGGACCGCATACCTCGTCGCCACCCTGCACACCGCCGGTGTGCGTCTGCGTGAGCGGCTCACGCCCACGCAGGCCCAGCGCGACGAGCGCGGAGCCTCCACCCTCGAGATCGTCTTCTGGGCGGTGGCCCTGCTCCTTCTGGCCGGCATCGTGTACGCCGCCCTGACCGCCTACATCAACGGCAAGCTCCCCGGGATCCGCTGACGCGATGTCACACCGCCTCTCGATGCCCTCGCGCGCTGACCGACCCGGTCGCGCGGGAGAGCACGAACGCGGCGTCGCGACAGTCCAGCTCGTCGTGCTCATGCCGGCGCTGTTCACGCTGCTGTTCCTCGGGGTGCAAGCCGCGATGCTCTCCCACGGGCGGACCGTCGCGATCGCCGCGGCCCAGGAGGGCGCCAGAGCGGCCGCCGCACAGAACGGGACGACGATCTCCGGCCGTGCTGCGGCGACAGCGTTCATCGCCGCCGCCGGCGGGGACGGCGTCCTGAAGGGAGTGCGCGTCACGGCGCTACGCACCGCGTCCTCCGCCACCATCACCGTCACCGCGACGACCATGTCCGTGGTCCCGGGATGGACTCCCAAGGTCACGCAGAGCGCGTCCGCCCCGACCGAACGGATCACGCAATGAAGCGCAACGCTTCGCGCCGGGAGCGCGGCGCTGCGGTGATCGAGGTCGTCATCCTGGTCCCCGCGCTCGGGCTGATCCTCGGCCTCATCATCGCCGGCGGCCGGGTCGCCCTGGCCCACCAGGCGGTCGAGGCCGCGGCCGCCGAAGGGGCCCGCGGCGCCTCGATCGCACGGACCCAAGCAGCCGCAGGGTCCTCCGCGCAGGCTGCGGCACAGAGCAGCCTGCATGCCCAGAGCACCAGGTGCCTGACCACGAGCACGCAAGTCGACACCTCTGGCTTCGCCCGGCCCGTCGGGACACCGGCATCGGTGCAGGCCACCGTCACCTGCCGGCTGGACCTGGCCGGGCTCCTGCCCGGGCTGCCCGGAGCGATGAACATCACCGCGTCCGTCGCCTCGCCGTTGGACACCCACCGAGAGCGGTGAACGACGATGTGCGATGAGCAGCGGCACCTGGTCGCCGAGCGGGGATCGGTCACCGTGTGGATGATCACGACCGCGCTCAGCCTGGTGCTCATGGTCGGCTTGGCCGTCGACCTCTCCGGTCGGGTCTTGGCCAAGCAGCGCGCCCAGGACCTGGCCTCCGAAGCGGCCCGGGCCGGCGGCCAACAGCTCCAAGGCGCCGCGGCTGTGCGAGGGGATGCCGCTGAGCTGAACCCGTCGACCGCGGTGGCGGCGGCTAACACCTACCTGTCCAGTGTGCCCGAGGTCAGCGGCTCCAGCCGGGTCCGCGGCGGCACCACCGTCGTGGCCGACACCCAGATCATCTACACCACCAAGTTCCTCTCGATCATCGGAGTGCGCCAGCTGCGTGTCACCGGGCACGCCGAGGTCGAGGTCAACCGCGCCGTCAACGGGAGCCGACAGTGATCCGACAACGACTCCTCGGGCTGGCAGCCACCGCGCTGCTCCTGGGCATCCTCATCGGGCTTCCCCTCGCCCTGCTCGCCGTCGGCGCCGACCCCGTCCCGTCCTCCGTCCCGAGCGTGAGCCAGGTCCTCGCTGCGTTGACCAGTCCTGACGACGGCACCCTGTTCCTGCAGGCAATGACACTCGTCGGCTGGGTGGCCTGGGCGCTCCTGGCCTTGAGTATCGTGCTCGAGCTCACCGGTCGCGTCCGGGGGGTGCGAGCACCCCACCTCCCCGGCCTCGCCCTTCCCCAAGGAGCAGCCCAACAGCTCGTCACGGCAGCAGCCCTGCTGTTCGTCGTGGGCTCGACCAGCCTGTCCACCGCCGACACCGCTCAAGCAGACGTCCCAGCCGCCGCATCGAGCGCAACCGCGACAACGCCCACCGCGGCCACCGCCGGGCCACACACGACGACACCAGCACGCCAGAGCCCCACCTCCTCGGCAACGCGCCTCTACACGGTGATGGAAGGGGACTCCCTCTCCGGCATCGCGCAGCGTGAGCTGGGGGACCTGGAGCGCTGGCCGGAGATCTACGAGCTCTCCAAGGACACCGCCCAGCCCGGCGGGGTCCGGCTGAGCGACCCGGACCAGATCGACCTCGGCTGGACTCTCACCCTGCCCGCGGTCGCTGAACCTCGCGCCGGCACCACGCGCCCGTACACGGTGCAGGAAGGGGACTCCCTCTCCGGCATCGCGCAGCGCGAGCTGGGGGACCTGGAGCGCTGGCCGGAGATCTACGAGCTCTCCAAGGACACCGCCCAGCCCGGCGGGGTCCGGCTGAGCGACCCGGACCAGATCGACCTCGGCTGGACTCTCACCCTGCCCGCGGTCGCTGAACCTCGCGCCGGCACCACGCGCCCGTACACGGTGCAGGAAGGGGACTCCCTCTCCGGCATCGCGCAGCGCGAGCTGGGGGACCTGGAGCGCTGGCCGGAGATCTACGAGCTCTCCAAGGACACCGCCCAGCCCGGCGGGGTCCGGCTGAGCGACCCGGACCAGATCGACCTCGGCTGGACTCTCACCCTGCCCGCGGTCGCCGAACCTCGGCCCGCCACGACATACACACCCCGCGCGACAGGCCGCGACACCGCGTCCCGGCCCGCACCGCGCACGACACCGAAGACCACCACCGCGACCGGCTCCTCGCCGACCACTGCCCCCACCCAGCCCTCGGCGAGGCCGAGCCAGACGCCGGACACGTCGACCTCAGCGCCGGCAGAGGACCTCCAGGACGACGCGTCCGGGGCCACGCCGGCCTGGGTGCTGGCCGGGCTCAGCGGATCCGGAACGCTCCTGGCAGGGTCGATGCTCCTGCTGCTGCGCCGCCGACGGAGGGCACAGTTCCGTCACCGCCGGCCGGGCCACACCATGACCGCCCCCGAACACGTCCTGGGGCCGGTGGAGAAGACAGTCGTCACCATCGGCGCCACCAGCGCCCCAACCGTGGAGTACATGGACACCGTGCTGAGGCGCCTGGCCTCCTCGTGCGCGGCGACGAACCGGCCCCTGCCCGAGCTCGCCGCGGTCGAGCTGACCGACACTGCGGTCGTCCTGCACCTGAGCAACCCTTCCTCCCTGGACGAGCCATGGACCGGGACCGTCGACGGCTACCACTGGAGGCTGCTGGCCGACACCGCCGTCGACCTCGTCGGACCCGACACCACGGACCAGCCCGCGCCCTACCCGCTCCTGGTGACGATCGGCTCAGGCGACGACAACGAGCTATGGCTGCTCAACGTCGAGGACCTCAACGTCTCCATCACCGGCGACCCCACCTACGGCGAGGACTTCGCCCGGTACCTGGCCGCCGAGATCGCGTGCAACCCCTGGTCCGCCGGCGTCGACGTTGCCTGCGTCGGCGTTGCCACCGAGCTCGCCCCGCTCAACCCGGACCGCATCCGCGCCTACGACTCCACCGACAGCTCCCACGACCCGATCGCCGAGATGCTCGCCGACAGCGTCCACACCATCGACCGCGCCCGCGACGTCGGCACCGACGCCGCCACCGCACGTGCCCACCAGGCCGGCGCCGACACCTGGCCGGCCCGGCTGCTGCTCGTCGACGCCGTCAACGACAACCCCGCCCTGGACCAGCTCGTCGAGGTCGTCACAGCCCACGCCGGGCACACCGCCACCTCGGTGGTCCTGCGCGGTCACCGCAACAATGCCCACGGCACCATCCTGGAGATCTCCGCCGACGGCCGGCTCAGGCTGCCCGCCGCGGGTCTGGACCTGATGGCCGTCGGACTCACCTCCGACGAGGCTCAGGGGTGCGCCGCGCTCCTGGCAGCCAGCGAGAGCGTCGACGAGGTCCCGGTCCCGGTCGACCAGAGCGCCACCCAGGGATGGCAGGCACTGGCCGACGAGGCCGGAGCACTGCGGGCGGAACACGCCCTGCCGCGCACCGAGCCCGCCGGACCCCACGAGCCCAGCCGGAGCCTGCTCGAGGCCGACGACGAGACCTACCTGGACGTCGCCGCCACCACCAGCACCGACCTGCAGACCCTCGCACCGCGCGTCCCGGAGGCCACCCGCACCCAGGTCGAGGACGCCGACCCCACCCTCGATGAGGACCTGGCGATGTGGTTCCACCAGGACTGTGCCCTGCCCCGGCTCTACCTCCTCGGCCCGGTCCGTGCCACAACCCGCGGCAAGCCGCTGACCAAGCGCAAGCCCTACCTGACCGAGATGCTGGCGTTCATCGCGCTACGCCGTCACGGAGCGACCTCGGCCGAGGTCGCGCAGACCTTCTCCATCACGAAGGCTAAGGCCCGCGACTACGTCAACACCATCCGTGACTGGCTCGGGACCAACCCCCGCACCGGCCAGCCCCACCTGCCCGACGCCCGGCTGGCCCCGGCCGCCGCGATCCGAGACACCCCCGTCTACCAGGTGCTGGACCTACTCACCGACGCCGACCTCTTCCGCCGGCTGCGGGTGCGCGGCACCGCCCGCGGCGGAGCGGCCGGTGTGGAGGACCTCAAGCGAGCCCTGAGCCTCGTCGGCGGCCGGCCCTTCGACTACCCCCTCGAGCGTGAGGCAGGGGGAGGTTGGGCCTGGCTCCTCGAGGGCGACCGACCCGACGAGCAGCTGCTCGTCGGGATCGTCGACGTCGCACACGTGGTGACCGTGCACGCCCTGGCCGCGGGTGACCTCAGCGGTGCCCGGCTGGCTGCCGAGACCGCGATCGCCGTCGCCCCGCACGAGGAGATCGCCCGGCTCGACATGGCCGCCGTCGCCGCCGCTGAAGGCAACGCAGCCGAAGCCCAGCGCATCGTGCGCGACGAGGTCTGCAACCGCACCGACGACGAAGGTGCGCCGCCCGAGCTCGCCGCCCGCACCACCGAGATCCTCGCCGGCCACCAAGGCTGGCGTCAGCCCCGCGCCAGCTGACCGGCCCGGCCCTCACGCCGGCCGTATCAGGGTCGCCGAGAGAACCTGGGTGACCTGAACCGGGTGACCGTGGTCGTCGACGGCCACGTACGTCACCTGGCCGCACACCCCGTCAGGACCGCGCTCCCACCGCAGCAGCAGCCCGGGGGGCTCACGCTCCTCATGCCCCTGGGGTGACCTGACCCAGACGTGGCGTCGACTCGGAGCCGCCAGCGGGGCGTAGCCCCCCCGCTCCTGCCCGAGGGTGACCGGACGCTGACCTAGCGGCGTCCCCGGGCGTCGGGGCGGGTCTACGGGCACGCCGGCAGTATCGCCGCCGGCCCTGACGTCCCCTGCGCCACGGCTGTGGGCAACACCTTGAGGTGATCTGTTATGTCTCAGGACATACGTGACGGTTCTCCATCAGGACATAGGTGACGCACATCTTCACTACCGATATTTCGGGCAGCGATGCCGCGAGGTCGTTCAACCTGCTCGCGTACTGCTGCAAGTCGCGGCTTCAAACGGTCAGTGCCTGGATTCCTGATAGAACCACTTGCCTCGGCGTACAGCGCGCTGTAATGTCGATACAGTGAACTGTAGCAACAGTGGCGAAGACCGCAGATGAGCCAACCTCATCCACATGGAGTGACTCTCGGAGCGGTCGTCCCAGGGGCGGCGAGTCGGGTGGTGGGCGGGGCGCTGTCGTCGCCCTACTCCCGTACATGGGTCGATGTCACCCTGGACGCCGGGGCCAACCTGGAGCGGTGGGCGTCGCTGGAGGGGGCGATCCCTCGCCTCCTCCTCGTCGACGGGGTCCCCGTGGCTTACGGCGAGGTGTGGCTGGAGGAGGAGGAGTCCGAGGCCGAGCTCGCGCACCTGGTGGTCGACCCGGCACGCCGTGGTGAGGGGTGGGGCTGCGCGCTGACGCGGCGACTGGCCGATCACGCCGCGAGCCTCGCCTCCGACGTCGTGCTGCGCGTGGATCCGGCCAACACGCACGCGCAGGGTGTCTACCGCCGCTGCGGCTTCCTGCCACTGCCGCCCGAGCAGCAGGACCTCTTCAACGCCGGGCAGCCCCGCCGCCACCTGTGGATGCGACGCGCATGACGCGGCGCCCCCGGCTCGTGGTTCCTCGCCTCCCCGATGCCTTCCCCTCATTGCCCTCGTTCCCCTGGTCCACTCCACACCGTCCCTCGACCATCAGGAAGCTCCTCGCATGAATCACATCCTCGTCACCGGCGCCGCCGGGAACCTCGGCGGGCGGGTGCTCGCCGCCCTGCACCGTCGTGGGGTTCCGGTGCGCGCCCTCGTCCGCCACGATGACCGTGCCGGCGCGCTCGTCGGCTCACCCGAGGTGGTGGTGGGCGACTACGACGACCACCACCGCCTGACCCACGCGCTGAGCGGGGTCCACCGGGTGTTCCTGGTCTCGGCGAACGGACCCGCCCAGGTCGCGCAGGAGTGCGCGGTCATCGACGCCGCCGTCGACGCGGGTGTCTCGCTGGTCGTCAAGGTCTCGGCCCACGGCGCCGACCCCGAGGCACCTGTGGGATTCTGGCGGGCCCACGCCGCCGTCGAGCGCCACCTGGCACAGTCCGGCATCCGCTCGGTCGTGCTGCGACCGACCTACCTGATGTCCAACCTCCTCGGCGAGGCGCCGCAGGTGCGTCAGCACGGCCTCCTGCCCTCGCCACCGCTCTCCGCCCCACTCGCGATGGTCGATCCTGATGACGTCGCCGACGTCGCGGCGCACGTGTTGCTCGGGGGCACCGGTCCCGACGTCACCCAGCGCACGCTGCACCTCACCGGTCCCGAGCCGGTCACGCTCGGCGCGGTCGCGACCCTGCTCGGTGAGATCGCGGGCCACCCGGTGCAGCACCTGGCCGCCCCGCCGGAGCAGGCCCAAGCCGCAATGCGCGCCCAGGGCGTGGCCGAGCCGGTCGTCGCCGAGATCCTCCGTCTCTTCGCCGCGCTCGACCAGGGCGCCTACGCCGCCACCACCACGACCGTCGCCGACATCCTCGGTCGCGCACCCCGCGACGTGCGCGACTTCCTGCACCGCCACGCCCACCTCTTCCAGCCGGCCGCCTGAGCGGCACCGGCACCAACCACCACGACAGGAACACCAACAGATGACCTCCACGACCTCCGGCCTCAACGACGGCGAGGCCACCCGCGACCCGATGGCCGCCCTGGCCACCCGCTCCGTCGCCGTCATGGCCAGCGGCACCCGCGACGACTTCGACGACGTCTACCACCCCGAGTTCCGCAACCGCGAGGCCTCCGTCGAACCTCCCGAGACGCGCGGCCGCGGGCCGGCCGCGGCGTGGGCCACGGCGCAGTGGCTGCGCGGCTCCTACGCCGACCTGTCCTGGGCGATCGGCGAGGTGCTGGTCCGCGATGACCTGGTCGTGGTCTCCGCGACCATGTCCGGACGCCACGCCGGCCCGGTCACCTTCTACGACGCCGACGGCGGGGTCGAGCGGGTGTTCCCGCCCACGGGTCGGGAGTTCGAGGTCGAGCAGGTGCACTTCTGCCGGCTGTCGGCCGGTCTGGTGATCGAGCACTGGGCGGTGCGCGACGACCTGGGGCAAGCCACCCAGCTCGGCTGGATCCCCCCAACCCCGGGATACTTGTGGCGCTGTGCCCGGGCGACTCGCCGCGCCCGACGCGCCCACCGATGACCATGAGCACGCCCCACCCCTCGCAGGAGAATCGGTTCGCGAGATCCTCGAGGTACAACCCCGCGTGGGTGACCGCCGCTGTCAGTGGTGGTGCCCCACCACTGATCCTGACCGAGTGGTTGTGCGAGGTCGTAGACCTGGCGCCAGGCATGCGGGTGTTGGATCTGGGCTGCGGTCGTGGCGCGTCCTCGGTGTTCTTGGCGCGTGAGTTCGACGTCGAGGTCTGGTCTGTCGATCTCTGGTTTCCCGCGGAGGAACGTCAGCGACGTGCCGACGACGCCGGGGTCGGCCGCCAGGTTCACGCCCTGCACGGTGACGCCCGAAGACTCCCGTTCCCGCGCGGCTTCTTCGACGCGGTCCTGGGCATCGACTCGTTCGGGTACTTCGGCACCGATGACCTGTTCCTATTGGACCTCCTCCCGCTGCTACGCAGCGAGGGCATGATCGGGATCGCTGGCGCCGGACTGGTCAACGAGATCCCCGACCGCGTCCCCGACGCCCTGACCCACTGGTGGGAGCCGTCGCTGTGGAGCCTGCACTCCGCCGCGTGGTGGTCCCACCACTGGAGCCGCACCGGACTCGTAGACATAGCCACGGCCGACACCCTGCACGAAGGATGGCGCCGATGGCTTGACTGGCTGCGCCTCGTGGCACCAGACAATCACGCGGAGATCGACGCCGTCGAGGCCGACGCGGGAGCCACCTTGGCCTACATCAGAGTCGCCGCACGTCGCGGTGACCAAGTCCTGCCCGATCGCGTTGAGACCATCCCGGTCGTTTACGAGCCCGCGCCGATTACGCTCATCCACCCGACCTGAACCCAGAAGCCGGACCGCACCCTGAAACGACGAATTGAGGCAGCGTGGACAAGTCGCCCCGTAGTACCGCTGCTGACGCCAACCGGCGCCGGATGATCGACGCCGCCCGCGAGACATTCGTCGAACACGGCTACGCCGCCACCACGATCAAGACCATCGCTCAGCGCAGCGGTCTGTCCCAAGAGAGCCTCTACAAGACCTTCGGCGGCAAGGCCGGCCTGTTGAAAGCGGCATACGACACCGCGCTTGCCGGGGACGACCAGCCCGTGCCGATGGCCATGCGTACCCACGCCCTAGCCATCCGCGACGCCACTACTCCCGAGAGCGCCGCAATCGCGTGGGCAGACATGGTCATCACGGTCGGGGACCGCATCGGGCCACTCCTCGATGCCGTGCTTGCGGCCGGTGCGACCGACCCCGCCGCCGCCGAGCTCCTGCAGACCATGGACGACGAACGCCTCGCCGGGGCCCGCATGGTCGCCCAGCACTGGGCCTCGGCCGGCTGGCTGTCCCCCGCTGCGGAGCCCGACGAGCACGCTCGTACCCTCTGGATCCTCAACTCGCCCGATGTCCGCCGCCTGACCGCAGGAGCCGGACGAGCGCCTGAGGAGTACCGCCGCTGGCTGGTCCACATGGTGCGCTCCAGCGTGCTGGCCACGGAGAAGTCCGGTGACTGACCTAGACCCGCTCCTCGCGCTCGAGGCCGGGCTCGCTCGCAGGACCTCACGCACCCGGGCACTCCCACTCGAGCGGCACCTCCACGACCCGAGCCCGCTCCTGCCACCTTCTTCTTCTCTTCTGACCGCCCTGTGGCAGGCCGCACCGAGCCTGCGCCCCCAGATCACAAAGGCCACCAAAACCCCCACCACAGGTGCCGGTGTCTCCCGGTTCCGTGACGACCCAATCGGCAACCTCACCTTCCAAACGATGAGCTGGATACATTCGCACCAGCAGTTCCTTCGATGGGACACGGTCGAGACCATTGGGCTGCGTCAGCACCTGGCAACCACCGCGCAGCGACTGTGCATGGCCCCCTCTCTCACGGCTCTGCAAGCATCGGCGCCCGCGGTCTTCAACGAGCACGCTCGATTCCTGCGACGCCTGATCACGCGACTGGCCGGCCCAACCCCTATCGAAGCGCCCGGAGCCCAATACTCACCTGACTTACAGCTGCAGCTGCTCGGCCTGGATCCATCACAGTTGCGCGGCAGCCTCCTCGACCTAGGTTGCGGATCGCACGCCCGCCTCGTGCGGCACCTGCAGCGCCGAGGGGTCGACGCCTGGGGCCTGGACCGTTATGCCGATGCCCCAGGATGCGTCGTCGGTGACTGGCTCCTAAACCCGATCTTGCGGCGAAAGCGATGGAGGTGCGTGACCAGCCACCAAGGATTCTCGCTGCACTTCACCCATTACCACCTCCAAGCACAGCCCGACATGGCGATCAGATATGCCGTCGCCTACCGCACCATCCTCGAGAACCTCCCAACCGGAGGCGTCTTCGCCTACGCCCCCGGACTGCCCTTCGTCGAGTCCGCCATCGATCGCAACCACTTCCGCATAACCCACCCAACGCCCGGCACCATCCAGGTGGGTGGGCTTCAGCTGCCACTCGCCACGCAGGTCCACGCGATCTGACCCGCTCATACCCTCGCGACCAACGCGCCGAAAGCCCAGCGCGAGATCAGCACGTATCGCGTGACATTCCTGCACTGGGTCGCTCCGCGAGCCGATCCCGTACCGGGTCGCTCCGCGAGCCCACCCCGTACCGGGTCGCTCCGCTAGCCCATCGGCTACCGGCATGCCCAGACCGGTGGGCCCAGATGGTGAACCGGCGGCCTTGGCCCCCATGCTCGGGCATCATGAGCGTGATGACTCGGAAATGGGACGCGACGATGGCTGGGGTGCTGAACCTGCCGTCCGGACGAGTCGTGCGTGGCCGTGGCTTGCGCCGACCGATGCCCGAGAGCACGATGCCGGACTTCGGGCTGTACCTGCTCGGGAAACCGCCGGCTGATGTGCGCTGGGACACGCGGTGGCTTCGCTGGCCAGACTTCCGGCTACCCGCCGACGAGGCGGACGCTCGGGACGCGTTGCGTGAGGCGTGGACCCGAGCCGGGTACGAGCGGGTGGAAATCGCATGCGACGGTGGACGCGGTAGGACCGGCACCGCTCTCGGTTGTCTTGCCGTGTTGGACGGAGTGCCGGCCAGGGAGGCGGTCACCTTCGTCCGCAAGCACTACCACCCTCGCGCAATCGAAACGCCCTGGCAACGCCGCTTCGTCGTCCGGTTTGGCGAGGAGTAACGGTGCCCCAGTGCGGGATCCTGCACTGGCGCGCTCCGCGAGCCGATCCTGCACGGGCGCGCTCCGCGAGCCGATCGGCTTGTGACACGCGCCGGCTGCCTTCAACTGATGTCGCCGCAAGCTCACGACGGTTCGCGAGGCGCGGCCCGGGGGAGGGCCACCTTAGGTCGGCGGCTCTGCTTCAGCGGTGCCAAAGAATGAGCCCGTAGATGCCCGTGTCCGTCTTGCTATCGCGCTGTGGCCTGCCGATGCGCCACGTGGGGCGGTGTCCAGCTTCTGTGCCGAGCATCGGATCTCCCGCAAGACGTTTTACGCGATCCTCGCCCGTGCCAGAGCCGAGGGCCAGGCCGCAGCGTTGGAGCCCCGGTCGCGGCGACCCCGGTCGTCGCCGAATCAGATCACCGAGGACGTCAAGCAGCAGGCGCTCGGGGTTCGGACCGCGGTCGAGTCCTCGGGCCTGGACTACGGCCCGATCAGCGTCCACGACAAGATGCTCGCCCTCGGCATGATGCCGGTGCCGTCGGTGGCAACGCTGGCCCGGATCTTCCGGGAGAAGGGCGTGGCCCGGCTGGAGCCGAAGAAGAAGCCCCGCTCGGCCTGGCGCAGGTTCGTCTACCCCGCCCCAAACGCGTGCTGGCAGCTCGACGCCACCGAGTACGTCCTGTCCGGCGGTCGCAAGTGCGTGATCTTTCACCTCATCGACGACCACTCCCGCCTCGCGATCGCCTCCCACGTCGCCCTCGGTGAGACATCCGAGGCAGCCATCGCCGTGGTCAACAAGGGCATCGCCGCGCACGGCGTCCCGCAACGGCTGCTGTCCGACAACGGCAACGCCCTGAACCCCTCACGCCGCGGCGCTCTGGGCCGGCTGGTCACCCACCTCAAGCGCTGGGCGTCGAGCCCATCACCGGCAAGCCCTACAAGCCCACCACCCAGGGCAAGAACGAGCGCTTCCACCAGACCCTGTTCCGGTGGCTCGACAAGCAGCCACTTGCCGGCACGCTTCGCGAGCTACAGGCCCAGGTCGAGAAGTTCGACTACATCTACAACACCCAACGCCCCCACCAAGGTCTGCCCGGCCGCACCACCCCGCAGGAGGCATGGGACGCCATCCCGGTTGCCGAGCCACCGATCAGCGACCCCAGCGCCCTGCGCACCATCAGCACCCGGCGCCCGACGCCGAAGCCCACCGCACCGTCCACTCCACCCCCGGCTCGCCGCGCACTCCGCCAGCAGGTGCCCGTCGCCGAGGCCCTGCGCACCACGACCGTGCGCCGCAACGGCACGATTCGGGCGCGCCACACAGAGTTCCTCATCGGCCGCCGATACGCCGGCCAGCCCGCCTACGTCCTCTACCACGCCACGACCCTGGAGTTTTTCGACCAGCACGGCACCGACATCGCCGAGGCCGACTGGCCCGACCCCGGCATCAAGTACGTCAGCGCCGACAAGCTCCGCCCCAACCCGATGGCGCCCGAATCCTCGGTCGAGGGCTCGACTGTCACCGATGTCCTGACACACGGCGGAACCGCCACCGATGTCTTGAGACATGAGTCGATCGTCACCGATCTCCCGAGACATCCACCGTCACCAGAGTCCTGAGGCAGAACTGTCACCGATGTCCTGAGACATCACAACCTTGAGGTGATCTTTCGGGGGGATGCCTCTGACCTGCGCAAACAGGCGCAGCGGGCGGCGTCCCCCCGCCGTCCCCCCCAGGTCGGGGGGACGGGTGAGGGGATGACCCGTCACGACCTTTCTCGTGTGAGACCGCGACGAAAGGACATGGTGATGAGCGTCCCCACGCAGCTGGGACTGGGCAGCCTCGACGAGGACCTGCTGGTGCAGGCACGAGACCGGTGGCCCTCTTGGGGGCGGCAGTACCCGGCGCTGGCCGCTGTCGGCGACCTGACCGACCTGCCCGGTTGGCTACCGGCTGCGGACCCCGCAGCGGCCGACGACGTCCTGCACGCCTTGGCCGTTCTGGCCAGCCCTCGCGGGGGTGACGACCTCGCCGCGGCCGGGACCTTGGCCTGGGTGCTGCTGCCCGGCGCCTGCGTCGTGGCCTACCGGCTACGGACCCTGACCTCCCGCATCGACGAGCTCGTGGCCGCCCAGCTCTGGCTGGAGGTGCGGTCCTTCGCGTGGGAGCGGCGGCGCAAGGTGGCCGCGAACATCGTGATGAACACTCGGCGCGGGGTGCTTCGCGACCTCGAGGTGGGAGAGCACGGTCGTGAGGTCGACGCCACCTGGGCCCAGGCGGTCCCGGTGCAGCCCGACGCGGAGCTGTGGACGGCTCTGGAGGCACAGCGCTACAGCGCGCCGACCAACAGGACCGTCGAGCTGGGCGAGCTGCTGGAGTGGGCGGTGCGAGCAGGGGTGGTCGAAAGGCGGGACCTGGACCTGCTGCACCGACTGTCCGTGGCCGCCTGCCAGGCCGACCCCACCCATAACCATCGCGGCCGCGGAGGGCTGTTCTCCCAGGCGGCCCGAGCCGCGGTGGCCGCCGACGTCGGAGACTCTGAGGCGACCATCCGGCGGCGCGCGACCGCGGCACTGGAGGCCATCGCAGCAGCCCGCGCCCAGATGGGGGCCGTCGCGTGACCCTTGAGCCGGCCCGCCTCGCTTCCGGGAGCGAGGTGATGATGGTGACGACCGACGAGGACCTGGCCCAGCTGGTGCGCGATGCGCGCGACGAGGGAGCCGCCGTCGCAGACCTGGGGGCGGCCGCGGCTCGGCTGCAGCGAGCGTGGGCCGCCCAGCGCCAGCTGGCCGCCCTGCCCGGGGAGCAGCTGCGTGAGGTGCTGCGGCTGCAGCGCGGAACCGGCCAGGGGGTGTCATGACCCAGACCGCGACCCGTCCGGTGTCCGTCAGCGAGCTGCAGCGTGCCTGGCGTGCGGTGCGCGAGGGAGAGTTCCGCTGCGACAGCCCTCGCCCGCGCCGCGGGGTCGCGAACCCGGACCCGGAATGCAGGTGGTCGCCGCCCGGGCCTGTCATCACGATCCTCGGGTGCCATCCGCAGGCCGGCGTCTCGACCCTGGCCGTCGCGATGGCCACGGTCGCCGCACCGGCTCAGGTGATCGAGTGCGCCAGCGCTACCGCTACCGGGCTGGCCTGTGCCGCCACCGCCGAGCTCGGGACCACTGACGGGTGGCGGATCGGGCGGCGTGGCCAGGTCCACCTCGCTCGGTCATCGACGGCGCTGCTGACCCCGGCCGAGGTTCCGGTTCCTCCCGCTTTCGAGGATCCTCAGCGCCTCCTGGTCCTGGACGTCGGGTGGGAGCTCGGCCAGCTCCTGGCCGGCCAGTCCTGGGTGAACCGGACCGTCGCAGAGGCGGCGTCGGCGGTCGTGACCACCACCGCCACCACCCCGGGGCTACGGCGACTGGAGAACGCCCTGACGATGCTCAGCCCGCTCGAGCCGGCCATCACCGTCCGCGGGCCGGCGCGTCGACGCTGGCCACGCCATCTCGAGGCCGGCCTGGGTCCGCTGAGCACCCACGCGAGCCGCGCCGGGCGCCTGCAGTGCATCCCGACCGACAAGGACCTGGCCGAGCGGGGCCTGACCGGACAGGACCTCCCAGCACCGCTGCTACAGGCAGCGGCCCACCTCCTGGCACTGACCGCCCCGAAACTCAACCTCATGGAAGGAACCACCCGATGAACATCCCCACCCTCACCGCCCAGATCACCCGGGTCTGCCCCCAGGCGCCGCCCGGCGCCCAGCGCTACGCCGACCAGCTCATGGGCTACGTCCTCTGGGGGGTCGGCATCCTCTTCGTGCTCGGCATCGTCGTCAGCATCGGCGCGATCGTCGCCGGCCGGGTCTTCGGCATGCCGCATGCCAGCAAGGCCGGTGTGGTCGGTGTGGCGCTGGTCTTCCTGGCCGTGCTGGCCTACCTCGTCGGCCCGGGCATCGTGGACAGCATGCTCGGTGCGGGCTGCATCTGATGATCGGGTCGCGAACCGAGCCGGGGGACCCGTGGAGCCGGCGCGCTCTGCTGCGCACGCTGGCCGGTGTTCTGGTCGCGGCCCTCCTTGCCGTCTTCGGAGTCGCCTACGCCGTGTATGCCGCGGTGCGCGGCCCGCTCGAGGAGCCGGCCGCGAAGGGCGGACCGCCGCCGACCTCCCTGCCCTCGGGAACCCAGCGACGCGACGCCATCGCGGCCGCGCCGATGCTCACCGTCCCTCCATCGGCCGCGCGCGGCGGCACCCCGGCCAGTGACCCCGGACCGACCATCACGGTCCCGGCCCCCACCGAGCTGGGCGCGGCAGAGGTACCCACCGGCTTTCCCCGCACACCCGAAGGAGCGTTGGGCCAGCTCGCGGCCATCGAGAGCACCGTGCTGCAGAGCATGTCGGTACAGCGCGCCACTGGTGTGCACCAGGCGTGGGCGCAGCCTGGGACGCCCCCGGCAGGGCAGTGGGCGTTGGTCCGGAGCATCCAGGCCTTCCACACCTCTCGGGCCGGCTCCGCAGCTGCCCCCCTGGTGTCGGCGACACCCGTGGCCGGTCAGGTCAAGGGTGTCGACGGCCCGGACTGGGTCCTGGCGTGCGTCCTGATGGATGTGCGTGCCCAGGTCGCCAGCACCGCCCGCATCGCCTACGGGCACTGCGAACGGATGCAGTGGCTCCAGGGGCGATGGGTGATCGGGGCCGGCCCCGCCCCGGCCCGCGCTCCGTCGACCTGGCCGGAGACGGCCCTGGCCCATGAGGCCGGGTGGGCCACCTGGTCCAGCTCCGGACCCACCGACGGGGAGGGCTAGAGATGGACTGGTGGGAGGTCATCGACCCGTTCACGCACCTGGGAAACTCAGCCGCCTCGATCGTCGCCGACGGGTGGACCACCGGCATGCTCGGCCTGTGGAACGCCGGGCTGTGGCTGCTGAAGCTGGTGCTGGGCCTCGAGGACGCCTTCCTAACCCCCGACCTGAGCGCCCAAGGCCCCATGCGCAGCGTCTACCCGTTGACGTTCTGGATCTCCGGAACGCTGGTCCTGCTCCTGATGATGCTGCAGCTCGGTGCCGCCGCCTTCCGCCGAGACGGGGACTCCTTGGCGCGGGTGGCCATCGGGGTCGCGCAGTACGTCATTCTCTGGGTCGCCTGGGTGGGGTACGCCGTCCTGCTCCTGGCCGCCGCCAGCGGACTGACCAAGGGACTGATGCAGGCCCTGCTGGGCGTGGACTCGATGCAGGCCTGGCAGCCGTGGAGCGGCTTGGACGCCGCGGACATCACCGACGGCACGATGGCCACCGTCCTGGGCATCCTCGGCATCTTCCTGGTCTTCGCGGCGATCGGGCACCTGCTGGTCATGCTCGCGCGGGGTGCGTCCCTGCTCGTGCTGTCCGCTACGGCGCCGATCTCCGCAGCCGGGCTGGTCTGGGAGGGCGGACGGTCCTGGTTCTGGAAGTCCTTCCGCTGGTTCCACGCCGCCGCGTTCACCCCGGTGGTGATGATGCTGATGCTCGGCCTCGGTGTGCAGATCACCTCCAGCATCGCGCTCGGCGCGGGCGACAGCGTCGAGAAGGCCATCGGGACCGCGGTGCCTGCCGCGATGCTGCTGCTGGTCGGGTGCTTCGCCCCGCTGGCCTTGTTCAAGCTGCTGGCCTTCGTGGATCCGGGCACCTCCTCGGGTGCGGCGATGAGAGCCGGCCTGGCCGCCCAAGGAGGGATCAGCGGTCTGCTCGGGCAAGGCGGCTCCGCCGGGCAGTCCTCGGCGGCCGCCACCAGTGACGGCGCCGGGCGCAGCCAGGGCGAAGTGGGAGCCGAGGCCGCGACGACCTCCCGGGTCGCCTCGGCCGCAGGCCAGGTCCTGGGCCCGGTCGGCAACGCCCTCGGAGTGGTCGTGGGGGCCGGCACCGCGGCCGCGACGATGGGGGCCGACCTGACCAACCAGATGGGGATCGGGCACAACACCTACATCCCGGACTTCGGCGGTGCACGGTCCAAGGGCGGCAACACCGGCGGCCCGAGCAGCGCCAACCAGAACAACCCCGAGATCAACGGCGCCGGCGCCCCGCCGCCGCCCAGTCCTCCCACACCGGCTGCCGCAGGAGTGGGAGGGGCCGGCGCCCCGGGCGCGGCCGGCGCCGCAGCGGGCGGGGGTGCCGCCGCAGGGGGCGGCGCCGCCGCCGCTGCCGCAGCCGTACCGATCGTCCCCGTCTGAGAGAAGGACACGTCATGACCGTGATCTACCGCGACTACTCCAAGGCCCGGATCGGCTGGCTCCCGTTCGGGCTGACCGGCTGGCAGGCCGGCGTGATCGCCGGGTCCGTGCTGCCGGTGTTCATCGCTCTGAACCGCGGAGCATGGGCGTCCGCCGGGTTGCTGCTGCTGGCCAGCGTCGCCGTGACCCTGGTGACGGTGGTGCCGGTGCGCGGCCGCTCGGCGACCGGCTGGCTGGTGGCCTCGACCGCGTTCGTGACCGGAGGGGTCGCGGGGTGGACCCGGTTCAGCTCCAGGGCGGCTCGAGGTGGTGTCGAGAACCTCGACCAGGCAGACCTGCCCGGGTCGTTGGCCGGGGTGGAGATCCACGAGGGCCCACCCAGCGGGCTCGAGGGCAGGCGGGTGGCGCTGATCCAGAACCACGCCGCCCGGACGTGGGCGGTCACGGCCGCCATCGTCCACCCAGGGCTGGGCATGCGCGACGCCGACGAGAGGTCCCGGATGGCCCAGGGGCTCGCGGACCTCATCGACCAGGCCGGTCGTGGCGAGCTCGTCGACGAGGTCCTCTTCCTCACGCGCACGGTCCCTGAGGACGGCGCCGAGCGCGACCAGTGGACGGCACGCCACCGCCGCGGCCCCGGCGGGCAGGTGCGCGCCATCAACAACGACCTGCAGCAGATCCTCACCGGCGCCTCGGTCCGGACCGAGACGTTCGTGACGGTCGTGGTCCCCGAGACACGGTTGGGGAAGGCGGCCAGGGAGGCCGGGCGCGGTGTCGAGGCCCGCGCCCAGGTCCTTTACGGCGTCATGGCCGAGATCGAAGCCCAGCTCAAGGGCGGGATGGGCTGTACGAACATCACCTGGCTGACCAGTCCCGAGCTCGCCGTGGCCTGCCGGACGGGGTTCGCCCCCGGGGACCGTGCGGGCATCGTCGACGCCCTGACCGCTGCGGCCGCCGGGGTCGAGGTCAACAGCCAGGTGCCGTGGGCGATGGCCGGGCCCTCCGGCGCCGACGTCGTGGCCCGGCACTACAGCCACGACGCCTGGAACTCGATCAGCTCAACCCTGCGCCTGCCGGTCAAGGGAGCCCTGCTGGGAGCGCTGGCGCCGATTCTGGCGCCGAGCGCCACCGGTGAGCGTCGCTCGTTCCTGGTGGCCTACCCGATCCTCTCCCAGCGCAAGGCGGCGCGTGCTGCGGCCTCGGGGGAGTGGGCTGCCGACGTCGGCAGCGCGCTGCGGGAGAAGGCGAGGATGCGCCAGTCCACCAAGGGCCGCGACGAGGTCGCCCAGGTCCGGGCACGTGAGGAGCGGCTCTCGCGAGGGAGCGCGATGACCCAGCCGTACGCGGTGTGCACGGTCACGGTGCCCAAGACCCTGCGGGTGGCCGAGTACGGGCGCCGCCTCGACGGCGCGATCCGCGCGGCCGGGTTCGCCGGCCTGCGGCTCGACCTGGCCCAGGACGTCGCGTTCGCCGCATCCGTGGTGCCCATGGGTATCAGCCTCACCCGCCGCGGCGACGGGTGAGGCTCCACGGCCGCCGGACCCGCCCACGGACACAGACCAGACGCCACAACCACCCTCGGGAGACCCAGATGACCGGAACGGCACGCGGCCGCGACGTCACCCGCCTGCTGGCCGACTTCGGCCACGACGTCCCCACGCTCGGGGCGGAGCCGACACCACCCAAGGAGGCCCGCCTCTTCCGCCACCAGCCCCGCCGGGGCGCCCGTGCCGCCGGCCGCGGCTGGGCCGCCGCCAGCGCACCCGTGACCGCCTACCGGATGACCTCGGACCAGGCGCCGGTGTTCTGGCCGTTCATCGCCGGACCGGGCCTGCCGCCGACCGGGGCGCAGATGGGCATCGACATGCTGTCCGGGTCGGCGTTCCACGCCGACCCGGTCGGGTGGGTCCTGCGCGACGACATCCCGGTCACCAACGCCAACGTCGTCTGCATGGGCAAGCCCGGCACGGGCAAGTCCGCCACGACCAAGGCGTTCTGCCTGCGGATGACCGACTTCGGCTACCGCATCCTGATCCTGGGCGACCCCAAGGACGAGTACGAGCGGCTCTGCCGCTTCTGCGGCGTCACTCCCTTCGCGCTCGGACCCGGGATGCCGGCACGGATCAACCCCCTCGGGCTCGGGCCGCTGGCCCATGGGTGGGCCGACCTCAGCGCGGAAGCAGCCCGCAGCCGCAGCGCCGTCGCGTTCACCCGGTGGCTCACCCTCGTGCGTGCCCTGGTCGGCAGCCAGCGCATCGGCAGCGAGCGGGTCCCGTTCGGTCCCAGCGAGGAGACCGTCGTCAAGACCGCCCTGGAGGACCTCACCGGGTACGGCACCGGGAACACCACCCTGACCGAGACGACGATCCCCAAGCTGTGGCACTACCTCGACGCTCCCACCGACCGGCTCATCCAGCAGTGCCGCTACTCCAGCCGCCAACACTTCCTCGACCAGACCCGCCTCCTGCGCGACGCCCTCGGCCAGCTCGTCTCCGGCGCCCTGGCCGGCCTCTTCGATGACCTGACCAACATCGACGTCGACTGGCGAGCCCCCATCCAGTCCCTCTCCCTCTCCAGGCTCAACCCCCTGGGGGACGAGGCAGTCGGCACGGCCCTGGTGTGCCTGAACAGCTGGGGCCGCGGGATGCGCGAGATCGCCGACCCCGGAGACCTGCGCGTCGTCGTGCGCGACGAGGTGTGGAAGGCCATGCGGCTGGGCGTCGAGGCGGTGAAGTCGCTCGATGAGGACCTGCGCCTCTCCCGCGGTGTCGCCGGCCGAGGCGGCGACATCCAGTGGCTCAACGCACACAAGCCCTCGGACATGCTCACCGTCGGCGACCAAGGCTCCCAAGCCGCCAACATCGCCCGCGACCTGATGCACCTGGCGGACGTGAAGATCCTCCACGGCCAGAAGCAGGGCGTGGCCCGCGAGCTCGACGACATGCTCGGCCTGGGTGACCAGGCCCGCGAGGTGATGACCGGGTGGGCGATGCAGCGCAAGGGTCGGGCCCTGTGGCTGGTGGGGGAGCGTCCCTACAAGGTCGAGACCAGGCTGCACCCCCTGGAGGAACACCTGACCTGGACCAACGAGGCGCTCGAGGGCGCGATCTGACGACAGTGCCACCGTGAAGAAGATCCTGCTCCCGGCCCTGCTGGTCGCCATCCTGGCCATCGGGGCACCCATGCTCCTGGTCGCGATCACCGCCGCCGGGACCGCCGCCGCCGTCCAGGCCACCAGCTGCGCCGCTGCCGGCGCCCCCGTGGCAGGAGCGTGGCGCCCACCCTTCCACCAGGCCTACGCCGTCGGCTCCCGCGGCTTCGGGATCAGGTTCCACCCGATCGAGCGCATCTGGAAAGAGCACACTGGTCAGGACCTGACCTCCCTGCCCGGGCCCGGCCCGGTCGTCGCGGCCGCAGCCGGCACGGTGGTCAGCGCCGGCACCGCCGGCGGCTACGGCAACCTCGTCGTCCTCGACCACGGCGGCGGCATCCACACCGCCTACGCCCACCTCGCCCGGATCAACCCCGACGTGCGCGCCGGGGCGGCCGTACGCATCGGGCAGCCACTGGGCCTGGAAGGCTCCACCGGCAAGAGCACCGGGCCCCACCTGCACTTCGAGGTCCGCCGCGATGGCAGCGCCATCGACCCCATCCCCTTCATGCTCGAACGCGGGGCACCCCTGAACGGGGTGGCCGTCGCACCCACCCAGGAACCCGGCGCCGCACGGCCTACCCCCCGCGAGTCCCCGCCCGGCCGCGGGTTCGACCTGCCCCCACCCGGCACCCCACGCCTGGCGTCCCTGACCAACACCCCGGCGCCGATCCCCGCCGACGTCAAGGCGCTGTACGTCGCTGCCGCGAAGCGGTACTCCCTGCCGTGGACGCTGCTGGCCGGGATCGGGATGGAGGAGACCGCACACGGCGCACACACCGCCACCTCCAGCGCCGGCGCCCAGGGCCTCATGCAGTTCATGCCCGCCACCTGGGCCAGCTACGGAGTCGACGGCGACGGTGACGGCCGCGCCGACATCCACAACAACGCCGACTCGGTGTTCTCCGCAGCCAACTACCTCACCGCCTCCGGGGTCGCTGAGGGAGCCGACGGCGTGCGCAAGGCCCTCTTCGCCTACAACCACGCCGACTGGTACGTCAACGACGTCCTGCACTACGCAGCCGCCTACGGCGGCGGAAGCGTCCTCGCCCAGCCCAGCGACTGCACCAGCAGCCGGCGAGAGGGTCCCCCCGCAGCGGCTGCAGCCGTCTCCGACACGCCAACCCGACGTGCCACCACCACGGCAGCCGATAACTGAGGCTAGATATCGACAGTTATAGACGAGAGGAGTTGGCCGTGGACTCACGGATCTACACACCCGGTGCGGGCCACCAGCCACCGGTGCTCGCCGGGCGCGATGACCTCATGCGTGACTGGCGGCTCATGCTCAACGACACCGGTGCCCGGGGGAGGGTCGCTGCGGTCGACACCATCCTCGTTGGTCCTCGCGGGGTAGGGAAGACCGCACTGTTGAAGGCCTACGGGCACGAGGCCGACCGGCACGGCTCGATCGTGCTGTCCGTGCAGGCGGTGCAGGGCGGGGAAGGGCTGATCGGGTCCCTAATGCAGCAGGCGCGCACACAGACCCAGGCCGAGGCCGGGCCCTGGCGTCGTGCGCGTGCAGCATTCGAGAACGTCGCCGGCGTCAACGTCTCTGTCGCCGGCTTCGGTGGCGGTGTGTCGATGCGAGAGCCCGCCACCGAGGCCGCGCACCCCGACGCGGGGATGCTCGCCGCCGCTCTGGCCGGCCTGGCCGCGGAGGTGGGTAAGGACCACCCCGGGGCAGGGCTGCTCATCACCGTGGACGAGCTGCAGGTTGCCCCCCACCGCGACCTCGCGCTGCTCGCCGCGACCTTGCACCGCCTCAACGTCGACCACCCCGAGGCCAACGTCACCTTCGCCGCCACGGGCCTGCCACTGACACCCTCGGTCCTGACCGCAGCCGGGGTCACCCACCCCGACCGCCTCTTCTCGGTCCAGGACATCCCCCTGAACCTGACACCGCCCGATGCCCGGTACGCCCTGGTCGAGCCCGCCCGCGACCTCGAGGTCACCTGGCAGCCCGACGCCCTCGACCGGGTGCTGGCCGTCACCAACGGCTACCCGGCCCACCTGCAGCTGCTCGCCGACCGGGTCTGGCGCGCCGCCCCCGGCCCGGACACGGTCACCCTCGCCGACGTCGAAGGCGCCCTCCCGCGCCTGGCCGAGGAGCTGGAGATGCGGACCTTCGGCCCCCGATGGGACCGGATGAGCGACCGGCAGGCAGAGTTCCTGACAGCCCTGGCGGTCCTGGGAGGGCGCGCCGCCATGGCCGAGCTGGCCACAGCACTGGGACGGGCCAGCACCGACCTGAGCTGGTTGCGCGACCAGCTGCTCAAGGAAGGCGACATCTACGTCCCGCGCTATGGGCAGGTCGCGATCGCCGTCCCCCTCTTCGCCCCGTTCGTCCTGGCCCGCTACCCCCAGGACCGCCGCACCGGTCAGGAGAGCGGCATCCGCAGCCTCGAGGAGCTGCGCAACAACAGCGCCACGGGCCAGGACGGCCCCCATCCCGGGAAGGTCACCAGGCCCAACCCCGCACGACTGGACCCTCCGGGTGGCCCCGGGCCGCGATCACCGCCCCCGCCGCGCTGACCCCACACCACGGACCGGCGGCTTAGGGAGGACGAACAGCCACCGAGCACCCGGAGGTCCTCCCATGCAGCGCTCCCGCAGAACCAACCCGCACCCCTTCACCTGGGAGGTCCCCGTCGCAGGGACCGCAGTCCTCGCGGTGGCGTTGGTGCTCGGCGCCCAGGCTGGCCGCTCGGTCGCCAACCTCCTCGCCGGCAACGGGTGGGCCTTCGTCAGACGCGAGGACCTCTTCAGCACCCTCGGCGGAGTCCTGCAGGGCGACCCCTCGGCAGGCCTGTCGGGGATCGCCACCCCCGCAGGCCGCACCCTCCTGTGGGTCTGCGTCGGGCTGGTGGAGCTGCTGGTCCTCCTGACGTGCGGCGCGGCGGCCACGTGGGCGCTGCGCCGCTGGGGCCCGGGGCGCCTCAAGGGCATGGCGACCCCGGCGCAGGCCGAGGCCCTGCTGGGCCGGACCCGGCTACGCCGCCAGGCCAAGGTCATCCGGCCCGACCTGTACGGCGGGACGCGGCGGGACCCGCGATGAGACGACTACGCCCCACCGACGTCGGCTGGCAGCTCGGCAAGGCCCGCGAGCCCCGCGCAGGGCAGCTGTGGGTGCCCTGGGACCGCACCGCCGGCGTGATCGGGCCGCAGGGGTCCGGCAAGACCCTGGACCTTCTCACCCCGGCGCTGATCAACGCACCCGGTGCAGCACTGACCACGCTAACCAAGGTCGACGACCTCCTGCTGACCTTCACCGCCCGCTCCAGCGGCGACCGTCCCGCCGTCGCCCTCGACCCGTTCGGTCTCGTGCCCGGACTGCCGGAGGTGGTGTGGGACCCCATCCGCGGGTGCGTCGACCCGCTCGTGGCCGAGCGCCGCGCCAAGGCCTTCACCGCCGGAACCGTCAAGGGAGCCGTCGCCGGCGGACACGGCGACGACTCGGCCCGCTTCTACGCCGCCGAGGCCGCCAAGGTGCTCCAGGGCTACTTCCACGCCGCAGCCCTCACCGGTCGCAGCCTCGAGGACGTCCTGCACTGGGTAGCCAATCCCGTCGCAGCATCAGCGCCGCACGAGATCCTGCGCGCCCACCCCCACGCCGCGTCGTTCTGGGCCGGGCTGCTCCACGGCGCGCTGCACGGCGACGACCGCACCGCCGGCAACACGGTCACCACCGTGCAGCAGGCCATGGCCCTGTTCTTCCAGGAAGACACCCGCCGCCGCTGCGTCCCCTCCCCGGGACGGCCCGTCACCGACGTCGTCGACGTCATCACCCGCGGCGGGACCTTCTACCTCCTCGGCCGGGAGGACCCCTACGCCTCGGCGTCCCCACTGATGACCGCCTTCACCGAGCACGTCCTGGACACCGCCCTCGAGGTCGCCAACACCACACCGTGGGGCCGGCTCTGCCCGCCCTTCCACGCCATCCTCGACGAGCTGCCCTCCACCGCACCCCTGCCGACGCTGCGCACCCGCATGGCCAACGAGCGGGCGCTGGGCATCTCGTTCCTGTGGGCCGCCCAGGCCTGGCCCCAGCTGGCCGCGGTCTTCGGCGAGCAGGAGGCCCGCACCCTGGTCAGCCTCACCAACAACCTCATCGTGTTCGGCGGCTCCAAGGACGTCGCGTTCAACCGGGAGATCTCCGACCTCCTCGGCGAGGTCCGCATCTCCCGCACCTCCTGGCAGTCCGGCCGGATGGGTGGCCGGCAGCACTCCGCCGACGACATCGCCATCCTCACCGGCGCCGAGATCCGGCAGATCAAGGAACGGCACGCCCTGGTCCTGTCCGAGAACGGCGCCCCGATCATCGCCCACCTGCACCGCTGCATCCAAGGCAAAGCAGGCCGCCAGCTCCTCGCCGACCAGGCCCGCCTTCGCGAGCACGTCAGCATCAGCCAAGGCCACTCCGTGGACCCAGAAGCCCGCGCCACCGCCGCGCTGGTCCAGGCCCGCAGGCACGGCCTGACCGCCGACAACGACACCGAGCCGGCATGAGCGAACACACCCGCACCGGACGCGGCCCACGCCCGCAGCCCGTCCTCGAAGGGTTCCCCCGACCTGGACGACGCGTCGAGCACGCCTACCGCGAGCTCAACGTCGCCCTCTACGGCGACGACACCGAGAAGAAGGCCCTAGGCAACCCCGCCGCCCTCGCCCGCCCCTGGGACCCCCCGACATGCATCGACCCCGAGCTACGCGCCGAAGTCTGGGACTGGCTCGACAGAGTCGCCACCTGGATCAACCACGAGTACGTCTGGGACCCCACCGCCATGATCCCGCCCTGCTGGCCCAAGCACCCCCACCTCGTCCACGAGATCGCCGTCATCGCCGACCTACGACGCCGCGCCGGCCTCGCCCTCACCTCCGAAGCACTCGAAGAGTGGCACCGCTACGCCCTGCCCGCCTTCACCGACCGGATGCGCCAACGACTCAAAGCCCAGTGCGAGGATCAAGACCACCAGACCTGGCCAGCGCAAGGACGGCACAAGCGACACCTCGCCCACAACGCCGTCGACGAGCGAGGCCGCCACTTCCAGAACGACCTCAACACCCTCACCGACGCGCCCGTCCCCCCAGAAGCGCGCACCCCCCGGCTACGGCTCGTCAACCACGACCAGGTCGACCTCATCACTGGAGAAACCCTCGACTAGGTGTACTCGGCCATCACGTTGGTGACAGGCGGCTGATCGGCGGGAGTCCTCCGAGGGCGGTGTGTCGGCGTCGAGTGTTGTACTGCTCGAGCCAGGGGGCAAGGGCCGAAGAGCGTTCGTCGTTGCTGGTGAAGACCTGCCGGTAGGCCCACTCGGTCGCCAAGGTCCGGTTGAACCGCTCGACCTTGCCGTTCTGCCAGGGACAGTGCGGGCGGATGAACTTGTGCCTGGCGCCGAGGGCTGCGATCGCGGCCTTGACGTCGTTGCTCTTGCGGTAGCTGAAGTGGTTGTCGGTAATGACCCGCTCGATCGAGGTGATGCCACGCTCGGCGAAGTAGGCCGCGGCGCGTTCGATGAACTGTCCGCAGGTCGGTCCCTTCTCGTCCGGGAGGATCTCGCTGTAGGCCAGCCGGGAGTGGTCATCGACCATCGAGTGCACGTAGTCGTACCCGATGCGCACCTTCTTGTGCCGGTGGTCCACCGTGGCCGCCCGTCCCAGGGCGCGCCACCCACCGCCGGCCGGGCTCTTCCCGATCTTCTTGACGTCGACGTGGACCAGCTCCCCGGGCCGGTCCCGCTCGTAGCGGGTCGCGGTGGTCTTGCTGGCGCGAATCACTTCCCCGGTCAGCGGGTCCAACACCCTCAGGTACGGCACGTGGTGGCGGCGCAAGACTCGCGAGACGGTCCGGGCCGGGACCCCGAGCTCGGGACCGATCCAGTCCTGCCCGCGGCGATGCTGGGTGCGTGCGGCCACGATCGCGGCCTCGGTCGCCGCGCTGGTGCGATACGGGCTCGACCTCGCGCGGGAGGACCGGTCGACCAGTCCGGCCTCGCCCTCGGCGTCGAACCTGGCAACCCAACGGTGCGCGCACTGACGCGAGATGCCCATCGCCTTCGCGGCATGGGCCACCGCCCAGCCCTGCCGGCGGACCCGCTCCACGAGAAGACGACGGCCGTGGACATTGAGACGAGCGTTAGCGTGGGCCACGAGAACCTCCGGGCGGCGTAGGACCTAGACAATCCACACCTCACCCGGAGGTTCTCCTCGTCGTCAACGCCCCCGCGTCACCAACCTCGTGGCCGAGTACAACTAGGACGTGTAGCGAGGGAGTGTCCGATGAACGGTGTTCCTGGCGTTCATCTTCAGAGGCTCTCGGCGGCCGGCGTGCGTCCGCGAACGCGTTCAGCGCGGGCTTCCACCACACGGCCCATCGCGCCCGACCGGTGCCTTTGGGGTCCATACCTCGCTTCACGAGGTAGCTGGTCTTCAGCGCGGCCTGCTCGGTGGGGGGTGCCCGCACAGGCTGACCGCGCGGCGGTAGCGGGAGTGCAGTGACTCGATCGCGTTCGTGAAGAACAGACCCGCCAGGATCGGGCTCTATCGGCTGGAGGCAGGGAACTTCGAGGCGACGCGCGAGCATCGGGTCATCACCGCGTGTCGGAGGGGCAGCGGACAATGGCTGTGCTCGACCCTGAAAAAAGTCGACGCAGATTTGGGGGGTGGGCGTAGTTGGCCCACCTATGAGGGAACAACCAACGACGGAGTCGCTGGTCGTCCCCGAGAGAAGAAACAGGTATGGACTCAGAGCCAGAGAGCGAGCCGGAACTGCCTGGCGCCTCTGGCGCGCCCGTACAACAGCAGGTGCCAGAGGCGTGGCTCGTCGAGGCCGGACACGCAGATCTCGCGGACACCGTTGACCGGATGGCCGGCGACGTGGACCTCAACCTAAGCCTGGCACTGGCTGGGTACGAGGGTCGGCTCTGGGACTACTTCGCCAACGAACTGGCCAAGTACGGGTGCGCGGTCATCGCCAGCCGGATCCGCCGAAAGATCATCTTTGAACGCTGCCGGACCAAGGGCTTCGGCGGGCTCCCGACGTCCAACCGCCCCTTCACCGAGGACGAAGTAGCCGAGCTGACCTACGAGACGGTAACGAAGGCGCTCTTCCACTTCCGGCACGACGTGCTCATGAAGAGCAAGTGGGATCACCGTAGGGAGCCACTCTCCGTACGTACTTCATCGGGCAGTGCCTCATCAGGTTCCCGAACATCTACCGCCGCTGGTGGGCTGGAGAGAACCGCAATCGCGCCGTACTCACTGAAAACGACGACCTGCTGAGCGTGTACCGGGGCGCTGTCAGCGGCCCTGAACCCCGGGTCGTTGCGGGCGTGACCGCCGAGGAGGCGCTGTCCACGATCAAGGACCCCCGGGTACGGCAAGCCATGCGACTCCGGGGCGAGGACTGGACGCAAGCCCAGATCGCCGACTACTTCGAGGTGAGCGAAAAGACCGTGGAGCGCATGATCGCCAACGAGCGAGCACGACCCAAGAAGAGAGGTATCGCATGAGGAACTCGGAGATCCGAGCGAAGGTCAACAGCGGATCCCTCGGGACGCCGTCCGCGAGAGCGGCACGGCGGTCGGTTCCCGATGACACTGCGCGCCGAATCGTTGCTCGAGCACAGGGGGAGTGGAAGTCGAAAAGCATCCGCTCCAAGAAGTCTGGGGGGTGAGCAGGCGCCAGACACTTATACGCAAGCATCAGACGGTCCAACCGGTCCGCCTGTGGAGCCGCACAAGAGTGAGGCTCCCCAACCAGCAGAAGCCAGTCGAAGAGCCATCACGGGTGACATCGTGAGAGTACTCGACACCGGCCGTCTGCACGAGGGACTTGGAGGTCCCACCATGGCCAAGGGCCACGCAAGGAGCGCCATCACGGGGCGCTACATCTCGAGGGCGGCCGCCGCCCGCCATCCTCGTACCTCCGTCGTCGAGTCCGGCGGCAACAGGGGCTCGGGAACCGCACACCGGTCCGCGATCAGCGGTCGCTACGTGACCAAGGGGACTGCCCAGCGGAACCCGAACACCACGGTCACAGAGAACGGCTGACCACGTTCAGTGCTGCGGGGCGCCGGCGAGGCGCCCCGCAGCACTGGGTTCACCCGCTGAGCTTTCGTGCTGTCTTCGCGTCGTGTCTACATGACTTCAGGGAGAGCCGGCCCGGCTTAGGTCCGCGCCCGGCGCTCGACTGACTCGGACCCTCCCCCGGGTGTGACCCCGTCCCGAAGGTCAGCGGGTGATGATCCTGCTGACCCGGTGTGTCTCGGAGCCAACGAGGGTTGTCGACCCCACCTGACGCCACTGCTGGATGTGCCCGGCTCCACCGTGGTTGGTGCCAAGACACGAGCAGGTGCAGTCCTCACCCCTGGCGTTCTGGCATCTGGTGTCGCACTGCTCTGTGGAGCGGTAGTCGAGGTGCACCTCGACCTCTGGCCATCGGTCGAGGAGAGCATCCACGAGGGGAGATAGGTGGTTTCGAGCGATTGCCCAATGGCCAGCCGACCTCCTCCAGGTTGGCCGGATCCGATCACCGAGGGCTTCGTGAATCCACTGACGGTTGTCGGGTGCGTAGGGAATGCGCAGCTGTAGTCGGCCGTGGACCGGACGGATGACCGTAGGCCTCATCCCCATCGCAAGAACGTAACCGGTTCCAACTGGTGTAGCGCTGGGAGACGGACAATCGGGATGGTCAACGGCTGAAACCTGGACCGATGGCGCCGGGCCTAGCGAGAGACCTGACTGTGATTCTGCGAGGGCGATGTCGGCGGGGCTGGTGGTGATGTAAGTGCCTGGTCGGGCGCAGGATCCGTCTGACGCGACATCCGGGCTCGAGTCGCCCTGATGTCGTCGAGCTGCTGGTTTGCGACGTCGTGTGGCTCGTCGTCCCAACGGGCTACGGCGTCGGCGAGGTGGCGACGGAGCACGATACGGGGGATACCGGAGGTTTCGGCGATCGAGTCGATGCCAGCGTCCCAGCGGGACGGATGGCTGGCGGCGAGGACGGTTAGGGCCTGGCGAGCGCCGAGAATCCCGTCGAGTTGGGTGAGGCGTTCGTGGAGGAGGGCGTCGGCTAGAGGCGTGACGGCGGCTAGGGCCGTGCAGACCTCGTTAGCGCCGTAGAGGTTGAGCAGGTCGGCGGGGTCGGTACCGGGTCGTAGCGCGACGGTGGCCGGGTCGAGGTTGTGCTGCGCGAGGAGCCAGTAGTCGCGGTGGGCGGCGGTGCGGCCGGCGTCGTCGGCGTCGGTGGCGATGATCGGGTTCTGGTGGTGGGTGTGTGAGGCCGTGGCCAGCTGGCGCGACTGCTCTTCGGTGAGGGCGGTCCCGAGTGGGGCGATCCCGACGTAGTGGCCTTGGCCGGCCAGGGAGATGGCGATGGCGTCGAGCGGGCCTTCGACGAGGACGGGAACGGCGCCGGCCTCGAGGAGGTCTGGTCGGGGGGTGTAGAGCTGGGCGCCCTTGTGGAAGGCGGGGGTGTCGGGGGTGTTGAGGTACTTGGGTCCGTCGGCGTCGTCGCGGCGGCGGCCGACGAAGCCGAGCGTGCTGGTGGTGCCGTCACGTTCGGTGATGGTGATGGGCAGGACGAGGCGGTCGCGGAAGCGGTCGATGACGCGTCCGTTGCGAGTGAAGGTGGCCAGGCCGGACTCGGTGAGCTCGAGGTCGGTCGCTCCGTGGCTACGTAGGTGGGTGACGAGGTGGGTCCAGCCGGCGGGGGCGTAGCCGGGCTGAAGGTGGGGGTCGCCGGTGAGGTCGGTGCGGGTGCGGTCGGTGAGGTAGGTCTGGGCCCAGGAGCCGGGGTAGCGGGCGGTGTAGTAGTCCAGCGCGGCCTGGTTGAGCTCGATGATGCGGGCGCGGCTGACGGGGGCGGTGTCGTCGTCGTAGGCGCGGGCCAGGAGGGCGTCGAGCTCGCGCCCTTCGGGCTCGAGGACGCCGGCGTGCTGGCGGAACTGCGCGGCGAGGGTGAGGTGGGCTGCGACGGCGAGCTCGTCGAGCTCGTCGTCGGGGTGGTCCGGGTCTGCGTCGGTGTCGCAGGGGTCCGGCTCGGTGTCGTCGAGGGGGACCAGCTGCGCCCACTCGGCGTCGGTGGGTGAGAGCTCGTGGTGCTCGAGGTCGTCCTCCCAGAACGGGTTGCGCTCCTGGTCGAGGGTGTCGGTGGCGGGGTCGAGAGGGTGCTCGAGCGGGGGAGGGGGGTCGTTCTGGATGGAGATGTGCCAGACCAGGGCCTGGCACGGGTCGAGGTCGGCGTCCGCTGCCGGCGGGGTGGTGAGCAGGTCGTGGGAGTTCGCGCCGCGTGCCATGGCGTGGTCGACGACGGCGACGAGCGTGGGCCACCAGCTGGAGGTGCGCAGCTGCTCGGCCCGCTCGGGGCCGACGATGTCGGGCAGCTGGGGTGTCCAGGGGGCGATGACCTGGTGCTCGGTGCCGGCTTGGGCGGCGACGGCGGGGGAGAGGTGACGGGACAGGCGCCACCAGAGCGCGGCCGCGTTGTGGTCGTCGGGCAGTGGGCCTTCGCTCAGGGCGCGTCCGAGCAGGGCCGGCGCGTCGATCCGGGCACGGGTGAGTGCGGCGAGGCGCTCGGCGAGCAGGGGCGTGAACGGGTCCTTGCGGGACTGGATGAGCACGGTGTCGAGGGTGGGTCCCCACTCGGCCATCGCGGGTGTCCGCCCGGCGAGCAGCCGTTCCTCGAGGGTGTCTTGGTAGCGGTAGCCGGCCTTGGTGGGGTGGACCGGCCCGGTGGGGCGGCGGTCGGTGGCGTCGACGCCGTTGGCGGCGCGCCATACGGCGACGTCGGCCAGGATCTGCGGGGTGGGCCGGCCCTGGCCCTGCCGGGCCCAGGTGGGCAGGGCGGTAGCGGTCGTGGCGTCGTCGCGGACCTGGTCGCGCAGGTCGCGGACTCGGGCGGCTCGGGCGGCGAGGTAGGGGCCCCACTGGGGGTCGTCGGCCAGGTCCTCGGGGACGGCTGGCAGCCATGGGAGGGGGCCGGTGCCGGCGCTGCGCAGGCCGGTGTCGTCCAGGCGCCAGTCGAGGACGGAGGCGACGTCGGCGGCGATGTCGATCTCGCGGGAGGCCGCGGCCGCCCGCAGCTCCTCGAGGGGGTCGGTGCCGTGCGCGGAGCGCAGGATGAGGTGTGCTCGCAGGGTGGGCCAGGCCGGGGCGCGGGTGATGTCGGGGACGAGGAGGTCGGCGGTGTGATCGAGGCGGTCGATTACTGCCGGGCCGAGCCTCGCTTCGGCGGCGACGTGCAGGGAGTCGGTGTAGCGGGCGACGGCGTGGGTGAGCTGGGTGGCAGGGTCCTGGTCCTCGCGGCGCAGGGTGGTGGCCGAGCGGGAGGAGTCGTCCCGGGCCAGGACGCGCTCGAGGAGGTCGGTCGCGGTCAGCGGGTGGGTGCTCTCGGGCTTGATGACGGTGTGCTCGTCGCCGTCGCCGACTACCTCGAGGTACAGGTGGTTCTCGTGGCGGCCACGGGTGACGGCGGTGTAGGCCAGCTGGCGGGACTCGGCGCCGGTGACCAGGGTGTGGCAGCTGTCGGCGGTGACGCCTTGAGCGGTGTGGACGGTGGAGGCGTAGCCGAGCTCGACGGAGGCGGTGACGTAGCGGTGGGGGAGGCGGACGTGGTGGCCGTTGCGAAGGTGCTGGACGGTGAGCGACCCGTCGGCGTCGACGTGGCTGACGCGCCACCGGTCGCCGTTCTTGACCCAGTCGCTCGAGGTCGTCCGCAGGTTGCGGTCGTTGCTGCGGGTGATGACGGTGTCCCCGAGCGAGGCGTGGGCGCCGTCGGCCAGTGCCGCGGCGGCCGATACCGGGGTGGGGTCGGTGGCCAGCCGGTGGGCTCGGGCGCGGGCGTTGAGCTCGGCGACGAGGTCGCGGGTGGGGGCGAGCATGATGGCGTCGCGGCCGGTGGCACGGTCCTGGGTCCACGCGGTGAAGACGTCGTCGGTGATGGTCGAGAGGTCCCCGACGTGGACGCGGCCACGGTCGAGGTAGAAGCCGAGCGCTTCGGGTTGGCCCTCGCGCAGTGCCAGTGACGCGGCGCCTTCGGCGGGGTCGGTGAAGCGCATGAGCTCGCTGAGGTGGAGGCATCCGTGGGTGGCTTGGATGTCGCGAAGGACACCGCCGGCGCCGACTGCGGCGAGCTGCTGGTCGTCCCCAATCAGGCGCAGGGAGCCGCCGCGGGCCAGGACGTACTGGACGACGGTGTCCAGGGTCGGGGTGTCGGCCATTCCGGCCTCGTCGATGACGACCAGGGTGCGTGGCCCGATGCCCTGAGCCCAGGCCGGCAGGGGTTCGCGGTCGGTGTGCTGGAGGTGCCAGGCGAGCTTGGCCATCGTGTCGGTGGAGGCGTCGAGGTGCTCACCCAGGACGGCGGCCGCGGCCGCGGACGGGGCGAGGCCGACGACGTCTCCGCCGGCCTCGGTCCAGGCGTGGGTGAGGGCCCGCATGGCGGTGGTCTTGCCCGAGCCGGCCGGTGCGATCGCCAGCTGGAGCCGCGCCCCGGAGGTGGCCATCTCCCGCACCAGGGTGCCCTGGCCCGCGTTGAGGGCGAGCCCGTTGGCGGCTGAGGAGAGCATTGCCAGGTCGACGAGGTTGGCCGGGACGGCCATCCCGTCACCCAGGCCGGCCGCGGCCACGATCCGTGCCTCGGCGGCGAGCAGGTCGCCGGCGGTGTAGAGCTCGGACCCGGCGACGGTGTAGACGCTCGAGCCGTCGCTGCGCTGCAGCTGAGCGGGGACCTCGACGTCGTCGCCGGGCCGGGTCAGCGGCACCGAGCGGGCCAGGACGTCGTCGACGAGGAGGGCCACGACGCGGTCGATGTCGCCGGCGGCCAGGTCGGTGCCGCGGACCTGACGCAGCGCCTCGGCCTCGACGTGCCAGCGCTGCCAGTGTGAGCGGCGCGCGGCCATCGTTTCTAGGATCTGCACGGCGGTCTTGGCCACCCACGCGCTGTCCACGCGGGCCGCGGCACGCGGGCTGGGGTTGAGCGCCTCGGTGACCATCGCCTGCACCTGATCCGTGCCGCCGAGCGAGGCGGCCGCCTCTCTGGCCCACGTCGTGCGCTGCTCCTGCAGGCTTCGGGGTTCGTGCTTGGCGTCGCGGGTCTCCAGCGTCGCCTGCTGCGCCAGGCGGATCGACTCGATCGGGGTCGGGGGACGTCCGTGGGTGGCCTGGAAGGTCTTGGTCAGGTCCTCGCGGCGAGCCTCGATGCTGGTGCGGCGTGAGGACCACACCTGGTTCAGTGCCGGCGCGACACCGACGATCTCCCGGATGGGCCGCTTGCCGGCCTGCGGGTCCTGACGGGCCGCGAACCGCACCCCCAGGGCGGTGCGGAGGTGGTGCTCGAGGCGGGTGTTGTACGTCTCGGACGCGGCGACGGTGGCCTTGAACAGCAGACGCCCGTCGATGGCCAGCCACGCGCCGCTGTCCCTGGCCTGCACCTTGTTCGCCACGGCCACGTGGGTGTGCAGGTCGGGGTCGCCGGCGCGTGAGTCGCGGTGGGTGAAGGCGGCGGCGAGCAGGCCGCGGGTCTCGACCTGGCGGGCCCCGTGGGCGCCCTCGCGGGTGAACAGGGCGTGCTGCTCGAGGTAGGTCAGGGCGTCCTTGACGGCCTGGTGGTGGGCCTTCTCGATCGCGGCCGCGACCGACGGCGCAGCGACGGCCCACAGGGTGCTCACCGACTTCACCGGGGAGAACGTCAGGTCGTAGCCGGCCACGGCGTTGGTGCGCGGCCGGGAGTGCTTGGCGATGGTCGCGGCCACCTCCCGGGCGTCTACCGGGGCACGTCCGTGCTCGTCCCGGAAGAGCTCCACGGCGACCTCGGTGCGGATCCGGGCCCGGTCCTGCAGGCTGCCTGGCGCGTCGGCCGGGAGCCCCGCAGCCGCGTTCGCCGCGGCGACCCGCTGGGCTACCCGGCGGCGGAACTCCGAGACGTCGCCGGCGTACACGTTGAACGGCCGGCCCAACCAGCTGGCGTGGTCCTGGGCGCGCACGTCCAGTCCCGCGGCCGCGGCCTCCTCCCGCATGTGCTCGGCCAGGGGGTGGCGGCCGGCCCCGAACAGGTTGCGCATCTGCTCGGCGGTGACGATGTCGCCGGCGGCCACCCCCTCCAGGCCAGCCAGGCCCGAGCCCAGCCAAGTGCCCGGCGCCTCGCCCTTGGCGGAGTAGTACGACGCCAGGCCGGAGTGCCCACGTTCGGTGACGTCCTGGGCCGCGACCTGGCGGGTCAGGTAGTCATACCCGCTCCCGGCGGTCAGCTTGTGGATGGACATCGTCACACCATCCGTAAGCGGCGATCCTGCCGCGAAGGATCAGTGGTTGAAGCTGAAACGACCGTCGGTGCAAGAGGTGTGTGGGGCAGTGCGCTCGGGCGCGGACGGGTGGTGTCGCGGGGCGTGGGATCGCGTGGGGGGACGCCGTCGCCGGTGGGGTCGGGAGGGCGCGTGGCGGGCTGGTTGGGGTGGTGGTGACTCTTCGGCGCTGTCGGCGCGCTTAGGGGGGGTGGATGCGACCAGCGGAAGGGGTGTGTGTGATGCCGAATCAGACGGCGCGGCAGCGGGCGAGGAGGGCGGCGTTGGATGCTCAGTCGCGGCTGCGGCAGGAGCGGGCGGAGCAGGAGCGGCGGCGCAGTGGGTTGGCGGTCACGGTGGTGACGGCGCTGGCCGAGCGCGACGAGCTGATGCGTGAGTGCGAGGCGCGGGCCGGGGAGGCGCTGCGGGCGCTGACCGAGGATGAGGGCCTGACCCTGGCCGAGGCGGTGCAGTGGTGCGGCGGTCAGGTGGACGCGCGTGAGGCGGTGCGGCTGCGGAGGGTCGGGCTCGGCGCAGGGGCCGAGCCCGACCCGGGGGGGGGGGGGGGGGGGGGGGGGGGGGGGGCGGCGGGGGGGGGGGGGGGGGGGCGGGGGGGGGGCGGCGCCCGGGCCCCCCCCCCCCCCCCTCCGGGGTCGCGCACGGAGTCGGATGCGCCGGCGGCCGGCAGCGTGCCGGCCGCCGGCTGATCGAGGGCCCGTGGCGCGGCTGGACGACAGTGGGCTGCGGGCGCTGGCTGGTGCGCTCGGGCGGCCCGAGGTGGTGCAGCGGTACCGCTCCAAGGTGGTGGAGGTCGACGGCAGCGGCTGCTGGTGGTGGACGGGGGCGTTGTCCGGGCGGGGCCACGGGAGGTTCTGGCTGGGTCCACAGCGGGTGGTGATCGCGCACCGGTTCGGGTACGCGCTGGTCCACGGGGTCCAAGCCGTGGCGGCGGTGCCGGTGCTGGGCCACCGCTGTGACAACCCGTTGTGTCAGCGGGTCGGTCCGGGCCACGTGGTGGCCTCGTCATACGTCGAGAACCGGCGGGAGTGGGCGATCCGGAAGGCGATCTCCGGCTCCCCGTTGGATGACCCGCGCGGGTCACGGGCCAGGGCGCGCGAGCTGCGGGACCTGGCACGCCAGGACCCTGCCCTGGTGGCTGCGGACCTGGAACGGCTGCGGGCGCTGTACGGCGAGCAGATGGCGTTGTGGTGAGCGCAGTGCAGCGCCCGGCACGGAGGTGGCTCGCGTGCCGGGCGCTGCAGCGTGTGGCTGGGTCAGGTGCGGGTGTCCGGTGGCAGGTCGTAGGCGGTGTGGCCCTCGGCGTAGTCGGCGAACCGCTCGAGCGCGGTCGCGAGGTCGCGGGCCAACGTGGGGGACAGGCGCGCACCCTGGCCGCACCACGCCTCGAGGGCGCGACCGGTGTCGGTGAAGGTGAAGTCGCGCCCACGCTCGTCCATGAAGACGATGCCGACCCCGGCCCGGTCGTAGACGACGCCGGGGCCGGGACTGTCCGATGAACGGTGTTTCCGGCGTTCATTTTTAGAGGTTCTCGGCGGCCGGCATGCGGTCGGCGAAGGTGACGGCGAACGCGTTGAGCGCGGGCTTCCACCGCATGGTCCATCGTGCCTGCCCGGTGCCTTTGGGGTCCATGCCCCGGGTGACCAGGTACAGCGTCTTGAGCGCGGCCTGCTCGGTGGGGAAGTGGCCCCGGGCTCCGACCGCGCGGCGGTAGCGGGCGTTGAGGGACTCGATGGCGTTGGTGGAGAAGAGGACCCGGCGGATCTCGACGTCGTAGGCCAGGAACGGGGTGAACTCCTCCCACGCGGCCCGCCACAGCTTGGGGATGGCCGCGTAGGGCTTGCCCCATTTCTCGTCGAGCTCTTCGAACGCCGCCCAAGCGGCCTCCACGCTGGGTGCGGTGTAGATCGCGCGCAGGTCCTTGGCGAGCTGGTCCCAGTACTTGCGTGAGGCGTAGCGCAGGGTGGCCCGGATCAGGTGGATCACGCAGGCCTGGACGATCGCGGCCGGGAAGACGATGTTGACCGCGTCGGGCAGGCCTTTCAACCCGTCACAGACGATGAAGAACACATCGGCCACGCCGCGGTTCTTCAGGTCGGTCAGGACGTTCATCCAGAACTTCGCCGACTCCCCACCGCCCTTGCCGGCCCACAGCCCGAGCACGTCCAGGTGGCCGCCCAGGTCGACCCCGATCGCGGCGTAGAACGGCTGGTTGCCGACCTGCCCGTCGCGGACCTCGACGTAAATCGCGTCGATGAAGATCGCCGCGTACACCCCCTGCAACGGGCGGGCGCACCAGGCCTGCATCTCCTCCACGACCCGGTCGGTGATCCGCGAGATCGTGTCCTTGGAGATCGACGCGCCGTAGACCTCGGCGAAGTGCGCGCTGATCTCACCGGTGGTCAGCCCCTTGGCGTACAGCGAGATCGCGACCGCGTCGACATCGGACAGGCGTCGCTGGCGCTTCTTGACGATCACCGGCTCGAACGTGCCGGCCCGGTCCCGCGGAACGTCGATCTGAACCTCACCGGCGGCGTCGGTCAGCACCGTCTTGCCTCGCGTGCCGTTGCGGATGTTGCTGGCCCCGCGCTCGGGGGCCTGGTGCTTGGGATGGCCCAGGTGGTCAGTCATCTCCTCCTCCAGCGCCGCCTCGAGCACTGAGGCGGTGATCGACTTCAGCAGCCCGTCCGGGCCGGTGATGTCGTCGCCGCGTTCCCGGGCAGCCCGCACCAGCTCGGTGATCGCCGCCCGCTCCTTGGCCGACGCCGTCGACGAGGACGTCCGCTTCTTCGCTTCCTTGGGCATCGCGCTCCCGCCCCTGACTGTCTCGGTCATCAGTGACCAACCTTCCCGCCAGCAGCTGCCGGCGTGCTAGGCCGGAAACACCGTTTGGCGGACAGTCCCCACCACCGAATCTGGAAACCAGGCTGTAGGGCGGTCTAGTAAGAGTCCCGCGGAGTGGTGGGCTTTGAGGTCATCGATGCCTACCGGTCACCCTCGGTGAGGGCGACGGTTTCAGTGTCGTCGATGGTGGCGATCTTGGCCATGGATTCTTCGGAGAGGTAGCGGCGTTCGTCGGTGGCCCACTCGTCGTGGGTGTCGGCCAGGACGGCTCCGATGAGGCGGATGACGGCGGCTTCGTTAGGGAAGATCCCCACGACGCGGGAGCGGCGTTTGATCTCCTTGTTCAGCCGCTCCAGAGGGTTGGTGGACCAGATCTTGCGCCAGTGCTCGCGCGGGAACGCCGCGAACGCCAGGACCTCGGTCTTGGCGGCGTCCATCAGTGGCCCGATCTTGGGGTAGCGCGCGGCGAGCTCGTCGCGGACCTTGTCCCAATGCGCGGCCATTGGGGTGAGGCTGGGTTGGGCGAAGATCGTGCGGAAGACCGCTTATCTGGGGTGAGTGTTTGGGTGTCATCGACATGACTGACCGAGTGGCGGCAACCTTGGGCGCGACGTGGGTCACGCATTATCTGGGGCAGTGTGATCGACGTAGTTGCAGAGGGGTTGCCCACCTTGCTCCGTAGTTTCGCCCTCGTGATTGTGATGGTGATCGGACTGCTCATCACTGTGTGGGTGGTTTGGGCTCCTGGTCGGTAGCTGTGGTGGACGACTTGGCTGATGGTGGGAGGGCCACTGGCGCTCGGTCAGTGGATCGCGCATCGACGAGGGTCAAACAAGGGGGCGCGGTTCGTTGCGTCGGCGACGATGTGAGCGCCGTATTGGTCGTTCCGGACTTGGCGTCCGATGGTGACGGCGATCGGTTGTCCGCCGGCTGCCTTGACGGCGAGGCCGGCTGAGCGAAGTGTGCCTCCGGTGGTGTAGGTGTCGTCCAGCAGTAGAACGCGCTGACCCTCGATGGCGCCCTTGTCGGGCATCAGTTGGAACAGGTCGGCACGTGGTCGGTCGCGGCGCGTGTCGGCGTTGGATAGGCCGACCTTTTCCAGCAGGTCGAGCTCCCACACACCTTTACCTGGCCAGGTGCGAACCTTGCTGATGAGGTCCTTCATGTGGTCCCACCCCCCACGTGCAGTGGCGTGAGACGGAACGACGGTGATGACGTCCACCGGTCCCCACTTGTCCTCGATGCACTCCAGGTGGCTACTGAGGAAGGTGTGCAGGATGGAGGCGAGGGGGACATTGAGCCAGCGATGCGCGGTGTCGTTCTTAGCCCGCCAGATCGCCGACTCGAGCCGATTGCCCAGGCTGTACGAGATGGGCAGGATCCCATCGAGACCGTCGAAGCTGTTGCAGGGAAAGCATCTGGGCCATCGTCGGAGTTCTGTGTGCAGAGTCATGAAGCCGCTGGGATCGCGGACGAAAGTAGTGTCCTCGTAGGTCTTGTCCGTTCCGCCGTAGCAGCCCGCGCAGACGCCTTCGGGGATGTCGGTGCGCACGTCCAGCAAGAGCCGTTCATCCATGGCCCAGCTGAGCCAGTCTCGCGTGGTCCAGTTCGTGCTGATCGGCTTATTGAATCCGCGGTAGCTCATGACAGGTCCAAGGTGTCCTGGACGGCGGCGGGCGCGGTGGTGGCGGGGACGCTGAGATCCTCAAGGATGTCTGCGGTGGTCGACACGGTTCGGGCGCGACCTTGAGAGATCATCTTCTGGGCCCACGGCTGAGCAGTCACTAGCGATGCCAGGAGCCAGACGTGTTTGCCGTGCTCGGACGCTAGTCGGGCCTGCATTTTCGCTCCGGAGGTGCTGGAGGCTTCGATGACGGCGGTGCCCAGGCTGATACCGCTGGTGACCCGGTTTCGTCGGGGGAAGGTGTCTCGGCCGGGGGCGCGGGTGGGCCAGAACTGACTGATCACTGCGCCGTGCCTGGTGATCTGCTCAGCGAGGGTCTTGTTCTCGGCGGGGTAGCAGCGGGTGATGCCGGTACCGATCACTGCCAAGGTGCGTCCTCCGGCGTCCAGGGCTGCGGTGTGTGCGACCGTGTCGACCCCGCGGGCGAGGCCGGAGGCGATGGTTACGCCCTGCTGGGTCAGCTCGGTGGCCAGACGGCTGGCTCGTCGCAGCCCGGTGTCGGTGGCTTGTCGGGTACCGACGACGGCGACGGCGCGCTCGTCCGCTGCGTGGTGCTGTCCGAGAACGAACAGGAAGGGGGGCAGGTCGGGCACCTGCCGCAGGTTGGATGGGTAGTCCTCGTCGAGGACGGTGATCAGCCTTGCCCCGGCGCGGTGACCGGCGTCCAGTTCGGCGTCCACGCGTGCTCGCGGCTCGTCGAGGCCTCGTAGGCCGGCGTGGAGGAGGGCGGTGGCGACGGCGCGGGCCTGTGTCGTCTCTCGTGCGGGGACGTGACCGTCCCAGAGTTCGTCGAGTTGGCCGTCTCGGGCGGCGCGAGCGATCAGGCTCCAGTCCAGGCTCTTGCCGTCGATTCGGATCGCGCACAGGGTGAGGATGCGTCGGGTGGCTTCATTCATGTCGCTCTACTCTCGTGGATCTGTTCGAGGACGTGCCCAGTGTGGCATCGGGCACCGACAATCACCTATCGAGGTCGCAGATAGTGCTGAGGCGTGCACACAGGCCGCACCCCCGCCGGCAGCCGGACCATGAGGTGGTGGGTCGGCCCGCGCGGGTGTCACGGTCAGAGCGCCAGACGGAGTGCGTCCTGCCCTCACGTGGGCCCGGCCGTCGTCCGAGAGCCGGGCACTGTCAGTCTCTGAGACCGGCGGCGTCTCTGGTCAGGATTTGTCCCAGTGCGGCCTCGAGCTCGCGGCGTAGCCGGGTGTTCTCGGCGCGGAGGTGCGAGAGGTCTGTGGCGTGCTGGACCTCGAGGCGGCGGATGTGATCGCGCAGAGCCGCGATGACCGAGTGAGGCGCTTCGCTTGCTTCGGCGCTGATCCGGACGGGAGTGGAGGACCGCGCATCGCGGATCTTGGCGGCGAGTTCGGGCACGCGGTAGAGGTATTCGCGAGAGACGCCGGCGCGTGCTGCGACGGTTGCGAAGGTGATGGGTTCTCGTGCCCGGATCATCTTGGCCAGAGCCTTGTCGGCCCGGTGGCGGGTGTCGTCGGCGCGGGCTCGTCGGGCGGCGATGAGATGCTCGGGTCCGATCACGGTTCCTCCGTTGTGGTTCGTGCTGGGGTGCCGGCACCCGTGACGGTGTCGGCCGAGTTCAGGGCGGTGGTGATGGCGTCGAGGGAGTCGAGTTCTCGGTGGCGTTGCTGGAGCCAGACGTGGTTGTCGGGCCTGGGGTGCCTGGCGCTGGGCGAAGGCGCCTTGGCGGATCTCGATAAGTTCGAGGGTGGCGCGTCGTTGTTCGTGCAGGTCGGGCAGGTGCCGGGTGTCGGTGGCGAAGTGTCCGCAGGTGAGGCAGGCGTTGCCTTTCTCGCAGACTGACACCGGCGGCAGCAGGCACAGCCCGTTGGGGAGGATCCGGTCGGTGCGCCCGGACAGGGCGGTGATCTCGTACAGGTCCGTGGCGTTCATGGTCAGCGGGGTGCCGAAGGCGCCGGCGCGTTTGGCCTTGAGGAACTCGTGTTCGGCTCGGGAGGCGAGGGTGGCGGCGTAGCGCATGAGCATCTCGGGTGAGGCGTGACCGAAGTAGCGCTGGACGACGTGGATGGGGACGCCGGCCTCGATCATCTCGGTGGCCTTGGTGTGTCGGAGCCGGTGGGTGCTGGTGAACCGCAGCGGCTTGTCGTCGCTGTCGCGCAGGGCGACGATCTGATCGAGACGTGAGAGGGCTTTGCCGTGGGAGGGGTAGCCGCGCGGGCGCAGGCCTTTGTGGTTGTGCCGCAGATCCAGGAACAGATAGGTGGGTGTCGTGCCGGTCTCGACGCGGGAGCGGGCGTACTCCTGCTGTTCGTGGATCAGGTGGACCGCGGCGCCCTCGATGAGGATCGTGTTGTCGACGCCGTCGACCTTGGTTTGTTGGTAGGTCAGGCGGGCGATGTATTCGTCTTCGGCGACGGTGTCGGGGTCGACGCCGGGGATGGCGGTGAGGGGGTCGAAGTCGATCATGAGGATCTCGGAGACCCGGCGGCCGGTCATCGCCTGCAGCAGCCAGGCATGGGCGGCCTGAGGGTCGCCGATCCCGGGGCTGGTGATCTCGTGACCGCCGGGCAGGGCGATCGTGACGGTCTCGGTGGTGGGCGCGGACAGGATCGGCAGGCAGGCGACCATGCGGGCCATGTCGGCGGCGCCGATCCAGTCCTCGAGTCGGGGTGCGTGGCTGCGGCGGCGCCGCCGGGTGGTGATCCAGAGTCGGGCGTGGGCCTCGGTCAGGTCGCCCCAGCGCGGGTCGCCGGTTGCGGCGATCGCCTGGTCGGCGTGGTCGAGCATGAACCGGTAGAACGCTTGGACGTGGTCTTGGATCGAGCCGACCTGCTCCTCGGCCAGCGGGGTCCCGCGGGTGGTCGCGGCGGGGCTGCGCAGCCAGGACAGGTAGTCGGTGAATGCCTCACGCAGGTCACCGCTGGTGTCGGTGAGTGCGGGGTGGGTGTCGCCGTGGGCTGCGACCCAGGGTGAGAAGTAGGTGCCGATGGTCGCTGCTCGGGTGGTGATGGTGGTCCACCGGTACAGCTGCCCGGTTAGCGCGGTCCGCAGCCAGAACCGGACCCCCTCGCGCAGCCACGCCGGTTCGATCGAGGCGAGCCGGACGGGCTTGTGGGCGGCGGGTTCGTGGGGGCGGCGGGGTATCCGGTCGTCGATGCGCAGGTCCCACGTGTCGTGCGCCCACCAGGGCTGGTCGCTGCCGCGGATGCTGATGTAGGCGTGGGCGTGTTCGGCGATGGATGTGAGGTTGCGCAGGTTGCCCGGGGAGGGGGTGCGGTCGTTGCGGTCGGTGAACGCGCGCAGGGCCTCGCGGACCACCAGTGCTGGGGCTAAGTCGGCGATCGAGGCCGGGGTGCCTCCGGCGAGGGGTGCGCGGGCGGCGGCCAGGGCGGCGAGGGAGTCTGACCACCAGCGCAGTATGGACGGTTCGACGTTGCGTAGGCCTTCGCGCCAGCAGGTCCACAGCCACCACGCGGTCTCGGCGCGCATCCGGTCTTGTCCGGTGGGTCCGAAGTCGAAGGCGCGACCAGGCTGGTAGTTCGCGTTCTGGGTGAACAGTTCTCGGTAGGGCGCGGTGTCGATGACGTAGACCGGGTCGGCCCACTCGGGTGGGACGCGGTCGGCTTGTCGCTGCCACGCCGACCGCACGTGTGTCGTCGGCCTGGTGATGGCCGGGCGCAGGGTGCGCCGGTCGCGGGTCACTGGCCCAGGCCTTTCCAGCCGGCGGTGTAGCTGCGCCACTCGGCCAGCCCGCGCATCTCGGCCTCGGCGGTGACCCACCCGTACTGCTCGAGGGTGGTCTGGTAGTCCGCGTGACCGAGGCGACGCATCACGACATGGGGTGCGGCGCCGGCCAGGAGCAGGGCCGTGGCGTGGGTGTGCCGCAGCCAGTGTGGGGACCACTTGGCTGGGAGCTGGCGGGGGTGGGCGGCGGTGATCGCGGCGACCTTGTCGTAGACGGTGTTCGGGGACAGGGGCGCGAACATCGGGTCCCGGGCGAGGTTGACAAAGACCCAGTGCTGGGCGACGTCGGCGACGAACAGGTCGATGCCGGCGTCGACCAGGACCCACACGTAGGCGGAGTAGAGCGCCTCGAGCTCGTCGCTGATGTAGATCTCGCGGGCCTTGTCGTTCTTGACCCGGCACCCGTGCGGGTGGTCGGTGCGCGGGGTGACGCGCAGCCGGGGGGGGTGTCGCCGGCGCCGGTGACAAGGTCCACGTGCCGCAGCCCGAGCGCCTCACCCAGGCGTAGGCCGGTCTCGGCGAGGAGGGTGAAGAAGAGCCGGTCCCGGGCGGCGACCAGGCGCGCGGTGGGTGTGTCGGCGCTGGGGTTGCATGCGCCCAGGACGAGCTGGACTTGGGCGGGGGTCAGGATCGGCGGGCGTGCCTTGTTGCCGCGCCGACCGCGGTAGATCGGCTTGGGTGCGCGGGGTTGGGCGTGGTCGGCGACGCCGGTCAGCATCGGCTGGTAGCGGCTGGCCCGGACCCGTCCCCAGCTGGTGTAGAGCCGCTGCATCGGGACGGTCAGGTCGTGTGCGGCGGCGTGCCAGGAGTAGAACGCCAGCACCGCGGCGGAGCGTTGGGTGACGCTGGCCGGTGCCAGCCAGGTTGGTTCGGGTCCGACGCGGCGGACCGAGGGCAGGTCGCCGGTGCGCAGGTAGGCCAGGAAGGACCCGAACGCGCCGGTGGGGAAGTCGCGCCAGTCCAGGTCCTGGTCGGCCAGCAGGTCCCACCACGCGGCCAGGCCCCGGGCGTACGCCTGGACGGTGTGCGGGCTGGCCTGGTCGGCGCGCAGGAACGCCAGGTACTCCTCGACCGGGCCGATCGGCAGGCCGTCCTCGCCGGTGACCGTGTGCGTGCGGACACCACTGGGCAGACCGGCTGCACGGACCTGGCTCATCGCGACACGCCCACCAGAGACCGCAATCCTGACCGGCATTTTGCTATCGTTTTCATAACCAAGACATAACCGTAGATGGGATGTCAAGGAACAAAGGAGGTGCCCGATGTTCGAGTCGGTCCAGGAGCTGCCCTTGTCCAGGGAGGCGGTCGAGCCGATCGTGGCCGAGCACGCGGGACGGTTCGCGCAGGTGTTGGAGCAGGCGTGGTCCTCCCTGGTCGCGGTGCGTTCGGCGGCGCCGCGCCAGATGTCGGGTGCGGGGGCGAGCACGCGCGGCATGCTGGTCTCGGACTTCACCCGGGAGCCGGCGCATCGGGTGTTCGCGGGGGTGGCCGGGGTGGAGGTCGACGATCGGTACGGCCGACCGTGGGTCCGCCTGGACGGGGGCCGCGTGCAGGCTCGGTTCCGCAAGCTCACACCCGCCCTGCAGATCTGTGTCAGCGACTCCGAGCGGGCGACCAAACTGGCGTTCCACCTCGGGGATCCGTTGTTCCCGGCGGAGCCGGAGGCGACGGTCCTCACCGCCGGGTACGTCCTGGATGCTGCGGAGATGGCGATCGAGCGGATGGCGCTGGTGTGTCACATCGGCTCCCGGGTCCACTATGTGTTGGACCTGCCAGGTGGCTGCGCCACCGTTGTGGCGCCGACGCAGCTGCCGCTGGTCCCGCTCTCGCCTCCCATCATTCGCTCCGCCAGGGCCGCGGCCGCGCAGCGACTCGCCCAGCGAGCCTCCTCCGATGCCTGAGGTCGCCAAGCCGCGGATGGTCACGCTGGCGCGTGAGGCCAAGGGGATGTCCCAGGCGCAGGTCGCCGAGGCGATCAAGGACGTGGCACCCGATGGTCAGCCCATGTCCCAGGCCTTCATCTCCAAGGTCGAGGCCGGCCTGCTCGACCTGAGCGGGGAGCGGCTCGAGCAGATCGCGGCGGTGCTGGACTGTCCGGTCGCGCTGCTGGTGGATGACACCCCGATCCAGGGGGTGGAGGTCACCTGCCTGCATCACCGGCGACGGCACTCCAAGATCAACGCGGTCGCGATGCGCCGCATCGAGGCGATGACCCACCTGTCCCGGGTCTCGGTCGAGGGGCTGCTCAGCGACATCGAGCTCGCCCCCGAAGTGGAGCTTCAACGCCTGGACATCGACGCCTACAGCGGTGACCCAGCCGCGGTCGCCCGCGCGCTCAGGGCCGCGTGGCGCGTCCCCAGCGGCCCCATCCAGAACGTCCTGGCCCTGCTGGAGGCCGTCGGCATCATCATCGTGATCCGCCCCTTGGGCACCCGCGCCCAGGACGCGGTGTCCACCTGGCCGCACGGGCCCGGGCAGCCGCCGATCATGGTCCTCAACGAGGGGCTGGACCCGGACCGGCAACGATTCACCACGTGCCACGAAGCCGGGCACTTGATCATGCACACCCTGCCCAGTGAAAACCAGGAGCTCGAGGCCGACCAGTTCGCCTCCGAGTTCCTCATGCCTGCGGCCGACATCCGGCCCGCGTTGGTCGGGTTGACCACCCGGGACTTCCCCAAGCTGCTCGAGCTGAAGGCGCAGTGGGGTGTCTCGATCGCCGCGCTGATCCGCCGTGCCAGAGATCTCGGGACGATCAGCGACCGCCAGTACCGCGAGTTCCAGATCAGGCTCCGCCAGATGAAGTGGCACGAGAAGGAGCCCGGCACGCTGCCGAATGAACGGCCAGCCACGCTGCGGCGGGTCATGGAAGTCCACGTCAACGAACACCAGTGGAGCGTGGAGGAGTTGGCGCGGGCCGCCCGGATGAACCTGGTCCCGTTCAAGGCGCGCTACGACCCACCGGACCCCGCCGCGACACCTCCGACCCGGCTGCGGCTCGTCCCATGAACAGCCCGGGGCACCTACCTATCCACAGGCCGGGTGTGTGTGGGTCGACGCAATGTCCGGTTGCGTCACTACCATCGAGATCCTCGACACAACCGGCCGTGAGAAGGAGGCGACCATGGTGAACGAACCCCACCAGTCGACGGTGCTGCCGCTGGGCTTGCCCGCGCTCAGCGTGTCACTCCCGGCCGAGCCGCCCACGGTCATCGGGCCGCCGGCGCTGGCGCTTCCCCGGCAGGTCCTGCCCGGCTTCTCCAGCAACCTGCTGGTTCAGGCCTACGACGGCGAGGCCGCGACCACGGCCGCCGTCATCGCGCACGCCGGCGTCGGTGTCGTCCACACCATCGAGCATCTCGGCCGGAAGAGCACCCATTTCGCCAATGCCCGAGCGGCCGTTGCCCTGACCCGCCAGTCGGCTCCGAGCGCGGACATCCTGATCGACCGCAACCGCTACTCCGGCAAGAACCGCGCACTCGTCACCGACGCCATGTCCACGCAGTGGGTCACCGACCAGCTCACGGTCTTGGGCCTGCCCTGGGCGATGGCCGACCCCGGCTTCGCCTACACCGTCTCCGACGTCGCGCGGATCCTGGCCGAGGCTCAGGTGCTGCCCGATCGGGTGATCGTCCCGTTGGCGATGCCGCATGAGGTCCTGCGCGACGACGCGCCCGCGATCGTGGCGCTGATCAACGAGCAGGACAAGCCGGTGGCCGTCATCCTGGAGCACAAGAACGACCCGTGCGGTGCCGAGGGGGTCGTCGACGGGCTCATCCACCTCCTGCACGGCGCGAGCGTCCCGGTCCTCGTCCTACGCACCGACACCTCGGCGCTGGGCGCGATCGCTCATGGCGCGGTCGCCGCTGGGGTCGGCACGCACTCAGGCCTGCGGCACAACTTCCCGATCCCACCGAAGCCAGGCGGGGGCCCGGAGAAGCTCGCCTTCGTGGTGCCTGACCTGCTCACCTATGTCCAGGCCGACCGGTTCGCCAAGGCCTACCTGCTCAGCCCAACATTGCCGATGTGGCAGTGCGGGTGCTGGCTGTGCCGCGGCCGGAACCTCGACTGGATCCGGGCCAGCCAGCACGCGGTCACGGCCGCGTTCCAGCACTCGGTCACCGTCATCGCCGAACTCGGCGCCCAGTTGCAGACCCGCGCCGTCACCACGCACCCGATCCAGGCGTGGGACGACATGGTCACCACCGCCCAGGCCGCCCACGGCGCTGCGTCGAACCCCTCCGGGTCTCCCTGGGCTCCGCAGGAGTTCTTGGCTCACTGGCACCACGGCAACACCCAGCAGCCGATCATCTGACCAGACCGCAGTCCAGGGCGTGCGCGAACAGCGCCTCCTCCATCAGGCGCGTGGCGGTCACCCGCGTTGCCGTAGCGGCGGGTCCCACCCGACCGGTCACCCACAGCCGTGGTTCGGGCTCGCACGGCGGTACACCGACAACCCAGACACCGGTCGCGTCGGCATCCAACAGCGACAGGGAGCTTCTCGGGCGGCCGGTCACGACCAGGCCCGCGCCGAGACCGGCAAGGGAGCGAACCTGCTCGACTGCGGTCGACCACCGCGTGGCGGTCGCGATGAAGCCGACGATGCGCAGCGGAGCCGCAGGTGTCTGATCGGTCGGCATGGTCTCCCACACATCCAACGTCTCCAGATCCAGCATCGGCCCCTGGCCGGTCCGCACCCGCTCACGGGCCCCGGTGAACGAGACCACCGGAACCACCACGGACCCCAGGATGTCCGCCGGCGCCAGCACAGTGCCTGCCCACCGCGCCGCCTCGAGCACCCCGCCTACCTGGACCCTCCACCCTGCGGCCGAGTCGAGGTTGCCTCGAACGCGTCGATAGACGATCCGGGGCGACAGGTCCAACACGGGCACCCGGTCATCCTGCCCCACCCGGGACGGGCCCGATAGACCCGGGCGGGTCATTGCGCGATCTCCGTCCATGCCGTGAGCGCGAGCCGCTGCGGGATGATCCGCACCGCCCGACGTCGCCCCGCCCGGGCGAAGTACACCCACGGCTCAGAGGGCGATAGGCCCACCTGCGACATCAGTGGGGCAGGCAGGGTCACCTGCCCCTGAGCGTCCAGCGGCCGCGCCCGATCCGGGTCCCGATCCCGGCGTGAGGTCGGCTGCCGATCCGCCGCCTCCACCACCAGCTCCTGCGCCGATGACGATGTCCGCACTCGAACCCAGGAGCCCCCCTTCTCCCAGCCCAGCTCGTCGGTGATCGCACTGGGCAGACACACGCGACGCGTCTTGGCGACCACTTGGCGAGGACCGTGCAGACCCAGAAACATGATGCTTATATTAGCATTAATGAGGTGAAAGATCCACCGTAAAACGTTGGGAATAGGGCGCTTTCGCCCAGGGCGAGAACTTCCTTTGGGATGGGACGGTCGGGGCGACGGGCGGCCGACGACACCGGTCGCTCAGACTCGAGGTGGCGCTGCACAGGTGCGGGCGTGAACCTCCCCACGGCCCGACTCCCGCCCGGGGGAAGACCAGGCCGTCGGGTGGTTCCCCTCGCCGTAGTGCCCGCCGACCGACGTCGTGGATTGGCCGCCCGACACAGTCCGAGACCGGTTAGATTGTGGCTAGCTCACCCTCGCGAGGGATCGAGAAGTGCCTGCTGGGATCTCCCGCCGGACGGCGGGGCCCGGCGGGCGCGATGCCGCACACGGATCCCCCGCCGGCTGACCGGCCGCTGGTTGTGGTGCTGCCTCGGTGTGGACGGGCACCAGGGGTGTCGTGCGCCAACACGATGCCGCGGCGCGACCGTGTTCCCGGGGTGGCGGCGGCGCTGTCGCGCGATTTGTCAGGTTCTGGTTGGTCGCAAGGTGCTTGCGGCACGGACAATCCCTTGCTCAGTGGGGTGGATTTGCGGCCGCAATGATCGGGTCGGGGACGTTGCGCGGAGCGCGGGTTCAGGTTGGGTCGTGGTGGCACACGGCCTCGAGATTGATGCCGTGCGGGTCGAGGACGAATGCGCCGTAGTAGTGCTCGTGGTACTCGGGGTGGTTGGCCGGCGGGTGGAGTAGCTGGGCGTCGAGGCCTGCAGCGGTGTCGTAGAAGGCGTGTACGAGGTCTCGGGTGTCGGCGGTGAAGGCCAGGTGCATGTTGGTGCCGACGTTGCCGTCGTCGATGAGCCAAAAGAAGGGTTTGGTGTCGGGCCAGCCGTATCCGGTCATGGCCGCGTCGGTGGCGGTGGCGGGAATGTGCAGGACGGGTTGGATGCCGATCGAGTCCAGGAGCGGGTCGTAGAAGGCGCGGGCGCGGGTGAGGTCGGGGACGGCGATGTTGAGGTGGTCGATCTGTGAGCCGGATCGGTCGGGCACGGGATGTCTCCTTGGGTGTCGTGCTGCTGGTGCGGTGTCGATTCGGAGGTCAAGTGGTGAGGCGGCTGGTCAAGGCGTCGCCGGTGTGGGTGTCGGTGCCCAGGAGCCCGCTCGGGGGGCCTTGGTAGCGCACGCGCCCACCGTGGGGGCCGGCGTCGGGGCCGAGGTCGATGATGTGGTCGGCGGCGGCGATCAGGTGCAAGTGGTGATCGGCAACGATGACGGTGGCGCCGTCGTCGACCAGGCGGTGAAAGAGCCGCGTGAGGACGTCCACGTCGTTCATGTGCAACCCGGTGGTGGGTTCGTCCAGGATGTAGATGCCCGCGGGCCGGATGATGTGGCTGGCCAGACGCAGGCGCTGTCGTTCGCCACCGGAGAGGGTGGACAGCGGCTGCCCAAGACTGAGGTATCCCAGGCCGACGTCGACGAGCGTACTGAAGGCGGGCCCGGCGGGGGTCTCGACATATCGGGTGGCGGCCTCGTCCACGGGCATCGTGAGGACGTCGGCGATGGTCAGGCCGTCGAGGGTGTGGGTGAGGACCTCGGCGGTGTAGCGGTCACCGTTGCAGGTGGCGCAGGTGACCGGGACGGGATCGCTGGCGGGGGCGTCGAGGTAGGTGACGCCCAGCCCGGAACAGTCGGCGCAGGCTCCGGCACTGTTGGCGCTGAACAGGGCCGGTTTGAGCGGGTGGCCGGGGCGGCTTCCGGCTTTGGCGAAGGCCTCGCGGATCCAGTCCATGGCGCCGGTGTAGGTCGCGGGGGTGGAGCGACGAGATCCCCGGATCGCATGCTGGTCCAGGACCACTGTTCCGTCCTGGTGGGGGATGTGTGCCAGCAGCGAGGTCTTTCCGGCGCCCGCGACCCCGGTGATGCAGGTGAGGACGCCGGTGGGGATATCGAGGGTGAGGTGGTCGAGGTTGTTGGTCGTCGCGTCCAGGATGGGCAGGACGCCGGTCGGGGTGCGTGGCTCGCGGTTGAGGACAGGCCCGGTCTTGAGTGCCCGGCCGGTAGGGGTGTCGGTGCCGGCCAGCCGTACCGGGGGGCCTTGGTAGGTGATGGTGCCGCCGTGCGGGCCGGCTGCGGGACCGAGGTCGATGACGTGGTCCGCGGCGGTGATGACGTCGGGGTGGTGTTCGACGACCAGGACGGTGTTGCCCTTGTCGCGCAACGCCTTCAGGAGAGTGACGACGCGTGTGGTGTCGTGGGCGTGGAGGCCGGCGGCGGGTTCGTCGAAGACGTAGGTGAGGTCGGTCAGGGCGGAGTCCAGATGCAGCACGGTGCGAATGCGTTGGCCTTCGCCGCCGGAGAGGGTGGAGGTGGGCCTATCCAGGGCGAGGTACCCCAGGCCGACCTCGGTCAGGTTGCACAGTAGTGACCGCAGTTGGGTGATCAGGGGGGTGGCCGTGGGTAGGTCGAGCCGTGCGAGCCAGTCCTGCAGGTCGGTGGCGGGCATGGCGTGGCAGGTGGTGATCGGGGTGTTGGCGATGGTGCAGGCACGGGCCGGTGCGTTCAGGCGGGTGCCGGAGCAGTCGGGGCAGGGGCCGGTGGTCGCGGCGCGTTCGATGGCCTCCCGGAGGCGGGGTTTGAGGGCGGCGAGGTCTTTGGACAGGTACAGGCGGGTGATCTTGGTCAAGACGCCTTCGTAGGCCATGGGGTAGGTGCCGGTGTCGACGTTGGGTCCGGTCCCGGTGAGCAGGTGCTCGAGCTCTTCGCTGCTGTAGTCGCGCACGGGCTTGTCGTTGTCGAAAGCGCCGCTGCGGGCATACACCTTCCAAAACAGGGACCCGACGGCGAAGTTCGGGAACGTGATCGCGCCCTCGTTCAGGGACAGTGCGCGGTCCAGGACCGCGTCGATGTTCAGAGTCGCTGCCCGCCCGGTCCCCTCGCACGCCAGGCACATACCGGCAGGGGTGTTGAACGACAAGGCGTGGGGTCCCGGGACGTGTGGGGTGCCGTGGCTGGCGTACAGCTGTCGTAGGAGGGACCAGGCGTCGGTGGCGGTGCCGACCGTGGAGCGGGGGTTGGCACCCAGTGGTGATTGGTCGACGACGATCGAGGCGGACAGGCCCTCAAGGGTGTCAACGTTCGGGCGGGGCAGGTGCGGCATCAGGGTTTGCACGAATGCCGGGTAGGTCGCGGCGAGGAGCCGTTGGGATTCGGCGGCGATGGTATCGAAGGCCAAGGAAGACTTGCCGGACCCTGAGACGCCGGTGACGACGGTCAGCTGCTTCTTGGGGATGTCGACGTCGATGTTGCGCAGGTTGTGGGTGCGGGCACCGCGCACCCGGATCACGTCGCTGGCCATAGTGGAGGTTGCTTTCGGTGGCGGCGTCATCGGGTCAGCCTTGGTGTTCCGCGGCGGCCTTGGGCATCGCGAGCATCGCCAGAGCGGCCAAGAGGTATGTGGCGACCTGCCAGGGCATCACTTGCGCCAGGGCTTGGCCGAAGACGTGGGCGTGGGTGCCGGGTGCGCCTGAGGGTGCGGTGGACGGGAGTGCGTTGAAGAAGACGGTGGCCAGGATCGCGATCCCGATCGCGCCACCGATCTGGTTGACGGTGGACAGCGCCCCGCCGGCGGCGCCGGCCTGTCGGCCGGGGACACCGGCGAGGACGACGTTGACGAGGATCGGTGCGCCAAGGCCCAGTCCGAGGCCGCCGAGGAACATCACGCCGGCCAGGGCCCAATATCCCGGCGTGGCGCCGTCGCGGACCAGCCACCACAGCAGCCCTTGCGAGGCGGCCAGGGTCAGCGAGCCGGTGATCAGGAGGGCGCGGCCGGCTTTGGCGGCCAAGGCTACCCCGGCGCCGGAGGTGATGATCGAGCCGAGCGCGTAGGGCAGGATCACCAGCCCGGTTTCCCACGCGGTGCGCCCGGTGCCGAGCTGGAGGTAGATGGACAGTACGAGGAAGAACGAGGCGAGACCGCCGAAGAAGAACACCGCAGCCGCCAGGCCGGCGCTGAATGGTCGGATCGACAGCAGGGAAGGATCGAGGACGGGTTGGCCACCGGCTCGGGCCAGCCGCTGCTCGTAGGCGAGGAAGCCGGCGAGCACGACCAGGCCGAGGACCAGCAGGCCCCATCCCCAACCGGGCCATCCCCAGTCCCGGCCCTGCACGAGCGGCAGCAGCACAAGGAATACGCCGACCGAGGCCAGCAGGGCACCGACCACGTCGAGCCGGGTGCGGCCCGGGGCGTGGGACTCAGGCAGGAAGCGCAGCCCGAGGGCCAACGCGAGCACCGCGACCGGGACGTTGATCCAGAAGATCGTGCGCCATCCCAGGCCCCACAGGTCGGCGTTGACGAGGGCCCCGCCCAACAGCGGCCCAGCCACCGACGCCAGGCCTTGGACCGCGCCATACGCGCCGAAGGCCTTGGCCATCGCGGCCGGGGCGAATGAGGAGCGGATGATCCCGAAGACCTGCGGCACCATGAACCCGCCCGCCAGGCCCTGCAACGCCCGCAGCGCGATGAGCGTCCCGGCCGACGGCGCCAAGGCGCAGGCCGCCGAGGCGAGGGCAAAGCCGGCCAACGAGACCAGGAAGACCCGGCGTCGCCCATAGGCGTCGCCGACCCGGCCACCGGTGACCAGACCAGAGCCGAGCGCCAGGACGTATGCGGCGAGCATCCACTGCAGCTGCGCCTCCGATGCGTTCAGGTTGGCCGCGATGTCCGGGGCGGCGACCGTGACGATCGTGACGTCGAGCAGATCCATGAAGGACGCGAACAGCACGACGAGCAGGGCCAGGGACGCGGCAGGACCGGCGACCTGCGGTTCGGGGGCGGTGTGGGGTGCCGCTGGTGCGGGTGTCGGTGAGGTCATGGCCCCACCCTGACGGCGATAGAGGACACCGAGTGTCCGCTATTCGTGAGAATCTTTGGAACATGGCGGACACCTCGGAGCGGATCCTGCGGCTGCTCTCGCTGCTCAGCGCCCGCGTCGAATGGCCAGGCTCTGAACTCGCGCAGCGCCTGAACGTCTCGTCCCGCACGCTACGCCGGGACGTCGAGACCCTGCGTGACCTCGGATACCCGGTCCACGCGATCAAGGGCCCACGAGGCGGGTACCGCCTCGGCGCCGGCGGCAAGCTGCCGCCACTGGTCCTCGATGACGACCAAGCCATCGCGATCGCCCTCGCCCTGCAGACCGCCCCAGACAGCGTCACCGGCATCGACGACGCCGTCGCCCGAGCACTAACCACCCTGCGTCAGGTCATGCCAGCTCGCCTACGCGCGGCCAGCGATGCGTTCGAGGTCACCAGCCTGCGCAACTACTGGGAGTTCTCCGCCCCACCCATCGACGTCGCAACCCTTCAAATCGTGGGTGCAGCGATACGCACCGGCCACACTCTGAGGTTCGATTACGCCACCCCACAAGGCGACGTCCCAGCGCCGGGCGACCCTGGCTTCCAACCACCCCGAGAGGTTGAACCGCACCACTTGGTCGTGTGGGCCGGCCGCTGGTACCTCATCACCAGAGACCGGCAACACCAGACATGGTCCACCTACCGCGTCGACCGAATCCGCCCGAAGACAAGCGCAGGAGCGTCCTTCACCCCGCACCCCCTCACCGCCGACGACCTCAACCGACTCGTCGTGCAAAACCCAGACCGCGGAGACACCCCCGGCCAATGGCAATGCGTCGGCAGCGCCACCCTGAACCTGCCCGCCGACGTCGTCGCCCGCTGGGCACCAGGCGGATCCGTCGTCACGCCCATCGACCCGTCACACTGCCGCCTCACCATCGGCGGATGGTCATGGGCCGGTGTCGCCGGCCTGTTCATCACCTTCGACACCGACTTGAGCGACATCAACCCTCCAGCCCTCCAGAACGCGTTCCGAATCACCGGAGCGCGACTCCAAGACGCAACGCGCGAAACGTGATCGTCGCGACACACGTCGGTCACATGTCACTCACGCTGAAGTCGGTTCGCCCAGCCGGCGAGGGTGAGCTGACCCCAGATAACCGGACGGCGACCATCTCCCGCTCCCCCTTGGCCACGTGCGCCAGGACGTTGCGGATGAAGTGCACCCGGCACCGTTGGTGGCTGGCCCCCTGCAGGGCCCGGGCGATGGCGGCGGTCAGGCCGGCGTGCTGGTCGGAAACCACGAGTTTCACCCCGGCCAGGCCGCGCTTTTTCAGCCCGGTCAGGAACGCCCGCCGGAACACCTCGTCCTCGCTGTCGCCGACGTCCAGGCCGAGGATCTCCCGGCGGCCCTCGGCCGTGACGCCTGTGGCGACCACGACGGCCTTGGAGACGACCATGGCCTGCTCGGTGCGCACGTGCAGGTAGGTCGCGTCGAGGTAGACGTACGGGAACTCGACGTGGTCCAGGCGGCGGGTGCGGAACGCCCCGACGGTCTCGTCGAGCCCGGCACAGATCCGCGAGACCTCGCTCTTGGAGATCCCGGACCCGCCGAGCGCGACTACCAGGTCGTCCACGGAGCGGGTCGAGACGCCGTGGACGTAGGCCTCCATCACCACCGCGTACAGCGCCTGGTCCACCCGCCGCCGCGGCTCCAAGATGGACGGGAAGAACGAGCCGGTGCGCAGCTTCGGGATCGCCAGATGCACGTCCCCGGCGTGCGTGGTCAACAACCGCGGCCGGGTGCCGTTGCGCTCGGTTGTGCGGGTCTCGGTGCGTTCGTAGCGGCCGGCGCCGACCGCGGCCGTGGCCTCGGTCTCGATCAGCTCCTGCATCGCGACACGGACGCATTCTCGGATGAAGTCGGTGCCCTCGCCGGTGCGGAACACCTCGAACAGCTCGGACACGGCAGAATCAGACAGGGCCATCGGTGAGGCTCCTTCTCGACGAGTACTTGGCGGTACACATCGAGAATCTCGCCGGTGGCCCCCCTCAGTCAGGAAGCCGCGCCGTCACCCCAAACCCCACCACTCCACGGGACGCTGTCTAACTGGAAGGCTCCGACAGTGCCTCGTCCATACCCTCCCGAGTTCCGTGCGCGAGCAGTCGCGCTGGTCCGTTCTGGGAAGCAGGTCAAGCAGACCGCCTACGAGCTCGGCATCAGCGCGGGCTGCCTGCACGAGTGGCTCAAGCAGGACCGGATCGACCGCGGCGAGATCACGGGCGTCCCGACGAGCGAGTCCGCCGAGCTGCGCGCCGCTCGGAAGAGGATCCGCGAGCTGGCGATCATCCGACAAGCAGCGACGTTCCTGGCGGAGGACAAGCCGCCCCCAAAAGGATTCACCCGGTGATCGACCGACTGGCCGACGCCGGGGTCCCCGTCGACAACAGCTGCACCGTCCTCGGAGTCTCCCGGCAGGGCTACTACCGGTACAAGCGCCGCGCCATGTCCAAGACCGCGCTGCGCCGCCAGTGGCGCACCGGCCTGATCCGAGAGATCCACATCGCCTCCCGCGGCACGTACGGCTACCGGCGGGTGCACGCCGAGCTGACCATGGCGATGGAGGTCCAGGTCAGCTCGCGCCTGGTCTCGGTGTTGATGACCCAGGCCGGCATCTACGGCCTCCCAGGCCCGGCGCGGGTCAAGCGCATGCGCGGGGTCGTCACCTCCGATGACCTGGTCAACCGCAAGTTCCACCGGCTGCAGCCGAACGAGCTGTGGGTCACCGACATCACCGAACACCCCACGCGTGAGGGCAAGGTCTTCTGTGCCGCGGTCCTGGACGCCTTCAGCCGCCGCATCGTTGGCTGGTCCATCGACTCCCGCCAGGACACCACCCTGGTCATCAACGCGCTCGACATGGCCGTCCGCAACCGCCGCCCGGGACCCGGCGGCATCGTCCACGCCGACCACGGAGTCCAGTTCACCTCGTGGGCCTTCGGCGAGACAATCCGCTCCGCAGGGCTCATGCCCTCCTTCGGCAGCGTCGGCGACGGCCTCGACAACGCCATGATGGAGATGCTCCTATCGGTGTCAAGCGGTCATGGGAGCCGCTTCGAGGAGTCGGAAGAGGTGTCGGGCGTAGTAGCGCTTGAGGCAGCGCATCGCTTCTCGTTTGGTCCTGCCCTCGCTGACCCGGCGGGCGATGTAGTCCTTGGTTGGCTGGTGGTGCTTGGCTCGGGCGAGAATGACGGTGTGCAGCGCCCGGTTGAGCTGGCGGTCACCGCCGCGGGAGAGCCGGTGTCGGGTCTGGGTCTGTCCCGATGTCGCTTCCAGTGGAGCGACGCCGCCGAGTCTGGCGAACGCTGCCTCATCGCGGCACCGATTAGGGTGTGACCAGGACACCAGGATCTGTGCTGCCATCAGGACACCAATGCCTGGCTCTTCGAGCAGAGCAGGGGCCATCGAGCGCACCAACGGAATCATCGCCGACTCGAGTTCGCGGCATTCATTGGTGAGCTGCCGGACTCTGTTCGCCGTGCTGCGCAAGGACAGTTTCGTGGCTGCGTATTCGGGGTCGGTCGCGGTGTCAGGACGTAGCCGTTGGCAGCGACCCACCAAGTCCATCAGTGGTCGACCGCGGAGTTCTTCCCGCAGGTCAACTGGGGCGGTCACCACCAGCGCCTTCATGACGTTGATGGCCGCGACGCGGGCGAGTTTCGCGCTGTCGCGTGCGGTGATGAGCGTCCGCAGCCCTTCCCGGGCGCCGCGGGATCGCGGAGTTGCCCATGTCTTACGGCCCAGGATCTCGCGTGCTGCACGCACGGCATCGAGCGAGTCGGACTTCGCGCCGTCTTTCGAGGGGCGAGCGCTGGGGTGGTCGAACTCGATGACGAACTCGCCCATGGACGTCAGGACGGCCGCTAAGCCTGCCCATAGCTTCCGGTGGACTCGATGGACCAGGCGCGTCGGCCCGCGGCAGTATGCGCCGCCGCCCAGCGCATGGCTTGCCCGTAGCCCCGCGACGTCGTGGCGAACACCTTTGTGGCCAGCTCGCCTTGGGTCCTTGAGCACACGACGGCTGCGGTGATGCGGTCCCTGTCGGGGTCGACGCCGATGACGTGGTCGACGAGATCTGCCAGTGCCATGTCCTGCTTCCTTCACTGCGACTTCCGTGGACTCCGCCGAGAAGGTGAGGCAGGACTGTGATGGGTCACCCGAAGGGACAAGCTCCTAATCAAGCCATCGAGGTCGGCGGTGCGGCTGGCGGACATATCTCTCAATGAAGACACCGGCGGGGTCGGTCATTCTGTGGGTCACGTCAGCCGGCACCACCTTGCCGCGCAGCATGCCGGAAGTCTCACAGTCGTTCTGGTCCTCGATGCAGACCGAGCTGCTCAACCGCAAGAAGTGGAAGACCCGCCTCGAGCTCTCGAACGCGATCTTCGAGTACATCGAGATCTTCTACAACCGCCAGCGACGGCACTCCGCCCTCGGCTACCGCACCCCGATCGAGCACGAACTACTCTCCGAGGGACACCCCAACCCGCCTGAGACTCACCACCGAATCTGGAAACCAGGCTGTAGGGCAGGTCAAGGTGTCAACCGAACCTTCAGCAGTCCCTAGCGAGTCCGGCGACGGTTGTCACGCGCTTGCGTTCGCTCGAGGGGCGCGTGGCGCCATGTTCTTGCCAGCGCGGTTCGAGGCGTTCTTACGACTTTACGCAAACCTGGTCCACAGTTGGAGCAGCAACGCCTTCGAGGCAGTCCTCGGGGCCGTTGAGGCACCGGTACAGCGCCCTGGCTCCGACATGAAGTCGCGAGCTACGGAAAACGCACGGTGAGAGTGTCGAGGCCAGCGGGGCCGATCGTCGCAATGGCCTTGCGAATGACAAAGTCGGGGCTCAGCGGTTGCCGCGGGGTCGCCATCTCCTCTGGGGCTGTCGGGTTGCCTCCGGACGGGGTGTCTCGCGGTTGATGGACACGCATTGTGGGTCACAGGTGACCGGTCGGCATGTTGTCTATCGCACGCGCCTTCAGAGAAAGTCAGGTCCGCCGCACGTCGTTGATGTGAACTTGCATGGTGTTGACCGTGACGGGCGGCGTGATGGGTCCGAGCAACTCTTGGAGGACCTGCTGGGTGCGGTTCCGTATGTCGTCGGCAGTGGGCAGGATGGGTGAGCCGTAGTCAGCAGTGACGCAGACGACGACCCCGGTGTAGTGGTGCCGCTCGCTGGTGTTGACCTGGATTGCGGTGGGTAAGGCTCCGGCGACCTGGTCCAGGGCGTAGCGGATTCCAGCGATGAGGACCTGTTCGCTGACGTTGACCTTGCCGCCCGTTCCTTCGGCTCGGACGGGCATCGACCGTCGCGTTACGCGTAGGGCCTTGTCGAGGACTCGGTCGGCGATCTCGACCCAGCGTTCGTCCGCTTGAGTGCGTAGCGCGCTGACGGCGTGCTCGAGTTGCGCGTCAGTATCGGGGGCGCGCTTGCGCTGTGGGGTCATCGCCACTGCTCCATTCTGACCGCTAGAGTACGGCGCGCGCGGTGGAGTTGTCCGCGGACTACGGTTTCGTTGGTGCCGAGCACGCTGGCGATCTGGCTGTATGGCAGGTGCTCGACTTCCCGCAGCAGCCAGGCTGCGCGCTGCCTCCAGGGCAGCTCGGACAGCGCTTCGTTCAGGGCGTCGCGCAGTTCTCGGGTTGCGGCCACCTGTTCTGGTTCGTGACCGCGGGGTGCGCGAACCGTGCCGATGAGTCCGTCGTCCACGGAGACTGGTCGGCGGCGCCGGCGCGCGGCAAGGACCTCGTTGGCGGTGATGCGAAACAGCCAGGTCCTCAGGGATGACTGTCCGCGAAATGTGGGCAGGGCCACCCACGCCTTGGCCAGAGCTCCTTGCACGGCGTCCTCCGCTGCTTGGAAGTCTGCCTCCAGCATGCCGACCGCATACCGGTGCATCCCGGGTGCACAGCGCTGAACAATGAGCGCGAACGCATCCCGGTCACCCAGCGCGGCGGAAGCAGCGAGCTGCTCGTCGGTGCGCTCTGGAAGCGGCGCTGGAGTCCTGGGTGATGCGCCGATGTCTGCGCTCCTGTTCGTGCGGGGGCCAAGCGAAAGCCCGGCGGCGTTGGTAACAGCGTGCCCCTGACGCGACACGGCGTATCGGGCCAGTCGGGGTTCATCGACACAGACCCTTGGCCCAAGATGCACGTGCCCAACGACTAGTTTACGTTGTACACGCCGTTTACGTTGTAAACAACGTTTGCCACTCAGGGCGACGGGTAGAAGTGGCGCAGGTCACAGTGGCGTTCGCGTGAGGGTTGCGCGATGGCTGCATCTAACCCGCGTAAGAGCACATCAAGAGACAGATCCATGTCCACATCAAGGAGATGACCGTGACGGAGAGTTCGAAGACCAACACCCCCACGGCCGCCGGTCGCGACAGCGCCCTGGTGACCAAGCACGGCAAGACCACCATCGCTGACACCGTCGTTGCCAAGATCGCCGGCATCGCCACACGCGAGGTTTCTGGCGTGCACGCCCTCGGTGGTGGCACCGCCCGTGCGGTTGGTGCGCTGCGTGAGCGCATCCCCGGTGGCCGGACCAACCATTCCCAGGGCGTCTCGGTCGAGGTCGGTGAGCGTCAGGCGGCCGTCGACATCGAGCTGACCGCCGAGTACGGCGTCGCGATCGCAGACTTGGCCACCAGCGTCCGCCGCAACGTGATCAGCGCCATCGAGCGGATGACCGGGCTCGAGGTCGCCGAGGTCAACGTCACAGTCCAGGACATCTACCTGGAGTCCGAGGACAACCAGGACGACGACCAGGACGAGAAGGGCTCGCGCGTCCAGTGAGCACCAAACCCGCCGGCACCGATCAGGTCCGCCCGCCCGAGCTCGCCGACCTCGTCGCCGCAGCCGTGCGCAGCGTGCCCGGTATCGCGGGGTTGCACTCGGGCTCGTTCGGGGAGGCTGCGACTTACCTTCCCGGGCGTCGGGTGACCGGAGTCCGCCTGCGTGAGAACGTCGCCGAAGTCCACGTGACACTCATGTATGGCGTTCCCGTCCTCGCAGCGGCCGAGCAGATCAGGGCGGCAGTCGCTCCGCTGGTCAGCACCCCGGTCGAGGTCAGCATCGAGGATGTTGTTCCCGGACCCTTGGCGTACTCGTGAGCGGCGGGCGCGCTCCACTGGACAGCTCCACCGCTGCCGCATGGATGCGCGCCCGCGCTCGTGCCGCACGTGCGCACCATCCAGACATGGGTGGAGACGTTGAAAGCTACCTGCGAGCCCTGGATGCAGTCGATGCGCGATTCGGCATCGGGGCGGCCGGCACCGTTCGTGTCCATGTACACCGCGACACGCCACTGGCTCGCCTTCGGCGCCTGACGACGAAGGTGCGACACGTCGCGCAACGGTGCACCGCCGCCATGCCCAGCCGACTGCGTCCCGGGCCCACGTACATCGACCTGTAAACACCCCAGCGACACTCGAACACCCCCGAACACACCCGTCCAGACCAAGGAGACCATCGTGACGACCTCAACTGTGGGCCTGCTCGCCGGCCTGCTGCTCGGTGTGGCCACCGCCGCAGGCGGCTTCACCGGGTTTCTCATCGCCCTTGTCCTCGGCTTGGTTGGCTACTTCGTCGGCGGCCACTACGACGGCGAAGTAGACCTGTCCGCCCTGTTCGGACGCCGGCGTGGCTGAGGTTCTGCTGGCCGAGCCGGACCAACGCGGCCGCACCATCATCGAGGACGCCGTCCTTGAGCACATCGCCGCGCACGCAGCCCTCGAAGTGACTGGTGTGACCGTCACCGGTTCAGAGTTGGCCAAGTTCATCGGAAGGCGTCTTCCCAAGGCCGACGCGCACGTCGCGGGGACCAGGGCACGCGTCCAGGTCGAGGTCGCCGTCGCGTGGCCACAGCCCATCCCTACGGTCGCCTCCGCTGTCCGCGAACACGTCACCGCACGGCTGGTCGAGCTCACGGGCCTGTCGATCGACGCGGTCGATGTCGAGGTCACCCGAGTCGTCCACAACCCAGCGCCGCAAGAACGGAGGGTCCAGTGAGCACTGAGACCGTCACCACGAACAGAACCGTCCCTAGTGACAAGTCGACTGCGCCGCCGAGGGCCGCCAAGAACCCCGTGGGGCCCGGTGCCATCACCTTCATTGGAGGCCTACTGGCCATCGGTGTCATCGTTGTGGGCGCGCTTGGCCTCCAGGCCGCTGCGTCAGCAGTCGGTATCACCACTAGCAAGCCGTGGCTGAACCAGCTCATCACGGGCAGCGACGGCCTGCGTCCGCTCGGCTGGATGCTCCCCGTTGGCTTGCTGCTGGTCCTGGTGGGCCTGTGGTTGCTGCTGACGGCGCTACGCCCCCGCCCCAAGACGGCCGTGCCCCTAGACGCGCGGACTGGTGTGTTCATCCACCCGCGTGACGTGGCCCGCCTGGCTGAGCACGCTGCCGACGACGTGGACGGTGTCGCCAGCGTTCGCGCCCGAGCCACCCGCACCAAGGTGACTCTCAGCGTTGACTCCACCGGGGGGGATGAGGTCGCCGACGCCGTCAAGAGCGCAGTGACGGAGCAACTATCCACGCTGAAAAAGGCACCCCGGGTGTCTGTCAGAACCAAGGCTATCGCCCCGTGAGCCGCGCCGTCATCGCTTTCGACCGCCTTGCCACCTTGCTTCTGGGCCTCCTGCTCATCGTGGGGGGCCTGGCTGGCATTGCTTGGTGGCGCGGCGACCTGGGCTTGTCCGGTCCGCTGAACGTCGACGCCGTCGCAAAGCAGACCGAGCAGCCATGGTGGCCTTGGGTCACTGGGCTCGTCGGTGCCGCGCTGGTGCTGCTCGGCCTTCGCTGGCTTGCCGCGCACGTCATCACCCGGGGAGTCGGACAGGTTCGCCTGCCCGGGACTGGTAAGGCCGGACGGTTGACCGCACAGGTCAACCCCGTCGCGGACGCCGCAGCCGCAGTCCTGGAGGGCACTGAGGGGGTCCGCTCATGCCGCGGAACCATCCAGCGCGACCGCGGTCAGCTCGTCGCCCGCCTGCGCGCAACCATCGAACCGCAGGCCGACCTACGCGAAGTGGCCGCCGCCGCTGACGGCGTCGCCACCGACCTGAAGAAGGTCCTCGGCCGCGACGACCTGCACTGCCTGGTCACCGTTCACGTCGCCCGCCGCCCACGCAACCTCGCCCGCGTCACCTGAGCCCGGCTGCCACCAACCGCCTACGCCCTCCATACGGGTAAGTAACGAAGGATCCCCCCTGTGCGCTTTCGACAAGCTGAACAAGGCCGCCCCGGACCTCAGCGGCAAAGCGAAGGAAGCGGGCGGCAAGGTCACCAACAACGAACAGAGCGCCGCGGACGCCAACAAGGCCGGCGGGCACGCCAAGGACGCTTGTCAGCACTGACTGCCCCACCCGAAGACCCACACCGCCTCAAGGCCGATTAGTCCACCAGGAGAACCCCCACATGGTCAGCAGCATCATCACCGCCCTCATCATCGGTGCCATCATCGGCGTCCTGGGCCGCCTCGTCGTCCGAGGAAAGCAGAACATCAGCATCCTGGCGACCATCATCATCGGCATCGTCGCCGCCCTCGTCGGCACCCTTATCGCCTCATTCATCGGCGTCTCTGACACCCCGGGCATCGATTGGATCGAGCTCATCCTCCAGGTCGTTCTCGCCGCCGTCGGTGTCTCCCTGGTGGCGGGGCGCGGCCTGAAGGTCCGCTGACGCGCCATGTTCGTGCTGCTCCGCAGCGCGTACCTCCCAGCAGTTCCACATCTTTTGGCCCGGTGGCGGGTAAGCACCCAACCCATCGATGACCAAGGAGTCGAGCAGCCGGCTCCCATTCCCAAGAACCCCCGGTCACGGAGCCATCCGCAGCCGGTGCCCACCCCTACACGCCAGACGGGGTGGGCAGGCCGCAGGGCCGGTTGCGCAACCTCTGTTGCCAACGGAACCCGTCGGAACGCACGCCAGCACGGCGTGTGGACCGCGGCCACACGCACTCAGAGCCTCTGAGTGCGCGAGACAACAGAAAGGCACGTCATGGAAGACGCACTGAAAAGCGCGTTGACGAGCATCGCGACCTTCGTTCCGAAGCTCGTGCTGTTCTTCGTCGTCCTCATCATCGGCGTCATCATCGCCAAGGTCCTGTCCAAGGCCGTCAACAAGATCCTCGAGCGGGTCGGCTTCGATCGCGCCATCGAGCGCGGCGGTGTGGGCAAGGCCTTGGAAAAGTCCAAGTACGACCCCAGCGACATCCTCGCCAAGCTCGTCTACTACGCCGTGATGCTGTTCACCCTTCAGCTCGCGTTCAGCGCATTCGCGCCCAACCCGATCAGTGAGCTGCTGACGTCGATCATCGCGTTCCTGCCGCAGGCGTTCGTCGCGATCGTCATCGTCGTCGTCGCCTCTGCCATCGCGGCAGCGGCCAAGACCCTCATTGAGGGCACCCTCGGCGGCCTTTCCTACGGTAAGGCGCTGGCGAACCTCGCGGCCGTGTTCATCCTCGGCTTGGGCATCATCGCCGCACTCAACCAGGTCGGCATCGCCACCACCGTCACCACCCCCGTCCTGATCGCGGTGCTGGCCACCATCGCCGGCATCCTCGTCGTCGGCGTCGGCGGCGGCCTCATCAAGCCGATGCAGGGCCGGTGGGAGTCCTACCTGACCAAGGCCGAGGAAGAGGCCCCCAAGGTCAAGCAGCAGGCCTCGAACGCTCCCAGCGTCAAGGAGCAGGCCCAGAACGCCAAGGACAAGGCCCAGTCCACCTACGACCAGGCTGGGAGGGACAACACGGCCGTGTACGACCAGACCGGGTCCAGCGCCTACGGCCAGCCCAACCAGCGGTACTGAAACCAGCGCCCAATAGTGACGGGCGGCTGGGTTGCGCCCCAGCCGCCCGTCCCTCTCCACCGCACAACCAGAGAGTTCGTCGATCGCAGACGAGCCAAAACACGAACCGGCACCACCCCCGCATGATTTCCACCCAGACGAAGGAAGCACCATGAGCATCGACCAGAACAACCTCAACGACGTCCTCGGCAAGGACGTCCTCGGCTCCGACGGCAACAAGATCGGAGAGGTCGGCCAAGTTTACCTGGACGACGTCACCGGCAAGCCCGAATGGGTCACCGTCAAGACCGGCATGTTCGGCAACAAGGAGAGCTTCGTCCCGGTGGCACAGTCCCAGTTCGCCGACGACGGCCTCCGCGTCCCGTACGGGAAGGACACCGTCAAGGACGCCCCGCGCGTCGACGCCGACCAGGGTCACCTGTCCCAGGACGAAGAGGCCGAGCTGTACCGCCACTACGGGCTGGACTACTCCGGAGACGAGTCCGACTCCGGTCTGCCCGACACCGACGGCAACGACCAGCGCGGTCTGGGTCAGGTCGATACCAGCGGGCGGACCGACGCCGACCGCTACGGCGACTCCCGTGACCTAGACGCGGACGGGACCGTCGGCCACGACACCTCCGGCCCGACCACCGATGACGCCATGACGCGTTCGGAGGAGCAGCTCAAGGTCGGCACCCAGACCCGCGAGGCTGGCCGGGCACGGCTGCGCAAGCACGTGGTCACCGAGGAGCAGACCGTCACCGTCCCGGTCTCTCGTGAGGAGGTCATCATCGAGCGTGAGCCGATCACGGACGCCAACCGTGACGAGGCCTTGGCTGGGCCGGAGATCTCCGAGGAGGAGCACGAGGTCGTCCTGACCGAGGAGCGCCCCGTCGTAGCGAAGGAGACCGTCGCCGTCGAGCGGGTCAAGCTCGGTAAGGAGACCGTCACCGACACCGAGCAGGTCACCGAGTCGGTCCGCAAGGAGCAGATCGACACCGACGGTGTCGACCTGCCCGACACCAGCGCAGACGACACCAACCGTCGCTGACCGCTCTACATCCGTCCCCCGCGGCCCCAGCGGCCAAGAGGCATGCGAGGGCCGCGGGCAGGACACCCCAACGCACCACAGGGCGTGCTCGCGCGCCCGGCAAGGAAGTCATCATGAGCACCAGTGCAAGTTCCGCCGGCTCGCCTCGCCGCCCGGACACCAAGCAAAGCCGGGACGGGCAGTACACCGACCCGGACCAGAACGAGCAGCGCAGAACCTTCGGCGAGCACGACGCCGTGAGCCGTCGGGACGTGGTGGCCGCCGAGAAGGAACAGTTTGGTGGGATCAAGGTCGGGTCGGCGTTCTTCGGCTGGCTCACCGCGACCGGCACCGCGGTGCTTCTCACCGCCCTGGTCGCCGCCGCCGGTAGCGCGGTCGGACTGGCCAGCGGCACCGACGTGGACAAGGCCACCAGCCAGGCCACCAGCGACCCGACCACGGTCGGTCTGGTCGGTGGCATCGTCCTGCTCGTTGTGTTGTTCGCCGCCTACTACTGCGGCGGGTACGTCGCAGGACGGATGGCCAGGTTCAACGGAGCCAAGCAGGGCATCGCCGTCTGGGTGTGGGCGCTGGTGATCGCCGTCGTCGTCGCCGTGGTCGGCGCCGTCGCTGGTAGCAAGTTCAACGTGCTCGCCAACCTGAACAGCTTCCCGCGGATCCCCGTCGGCGAGGGTGACCTGTCCACCGCGGGCATCATCGCCGCCGTCGGCGTCGCCGTCACCAGCCTGGTCGGCGCCATCGTCGGCGGGCTGGCCGGTATGCGTTTCCACCGCAAGGTCGACAAGGCCGGTCTCGGCAACTGACCAACCCTGCGGCCTCAGGGTCCACGGCATTCCAACGCTGGTCCTGACCACAAACGGTGTGGCGACCCCGCCATGTCGAGACAACATCCCGATAGGAAGCAGCAGAGGAGATCAACGCAATGCAAATCGACAAGCAGCAAATCATCGACATCCTCAAGAACCGAGGCGACGACGACAAGGCCGACCAGGCCCAGTCCGACCTGCCCGACCAGGTCGACACCGACCAGCACTCCGACAAGTTGTCCAAACTCGGCGTCGACCCCAAGGACCTCCTAGACGGCGGCATGGGTGACAGGCTCGGCTTCTAGCTGGAACGGAGCCGACGGTGGCGCCCCGCTCACGGGGCGGGGCGCCACCCCCCACCGGCCCGTCACGACGTGACATCGATGAGCACCCCGCCCCGTGTCTGCCGACCGCAACCCGCGCCGGCGCGGCTTGGACCCAGACATCCCGCCCGGCTACCCCCGCCGCCAGCGCCGCCGAGCCCGGCACCGCCAAGCACGCCAGCACCTCACGAATGGCCAACGCCGGTCACTGCTGAGCGGCATTCGGTGTCCTTGGTCAAGGCGGCGCGCGGGACGGGTGCGAGCGTCCAGACCTGGCGGCGACGGATCGCGGCGGGGGAGATGTCTGCCTATCGGAGCGCTCGGCTGACCCGGGTCATGGCGAGTGACGTGAATGCCGAAAGCGTCCAAATCCCGACCTTCCGCGCAGGAGGACAGGCTGCGCTTGTCCACCGAGCCAAAGGCGCCGCTCACCTGCCTAGCGACGTCTGCGAGTTGAGTCCCTGATAGTGGTGTAGCGCGGTCGTCGACATCGTCCCGATGGTGGACGTGGGTGCGGCCACCGCGTGATCCTTCGAGTGAACCTCTCACAGCACTCTCGAACGGAGTCATCACGATGACCGCACCACACATTGTCGACCCTGCCGGCCTGCTCGGTGAAGCCCTCGCGGAGGCCTCCCCGGATCTGATGCGCAGCCTGTTGCAGTCGATCATCAACACGCTGCTGTCCGCGGATGCCGACGCGGTGGTCGGTGCCGAGTACGGCCGCCCGTCCCCGGGGCGGACTACGCAGCGCAGCGGCTACCGGCATCGGGACCTGGACACGCGGGTGGGCACGATCGATGTCGCGATCCCGAAGCTGCGGACCGGCAGCTACTTCCCTGAGTGGCTGTTGGAGCGCCGCAAGCGGGCCGAGTCCGCGCTGATCACGGTCGTGGCCGACTGCTACCTCGCCGGCGTCTCAACCCGGCGGATGGACAAGCTGGTCAAGACCCTCGGGATCGACTCGCTCAGCAAGTCGCAGGTCTCCCGGATGTCGGGCGAGCTCGACGCCATCGTCGAGGACTTCCGCTACCGCCCCCTGGGCGATGCCGGACCGTTCACGTTCGTCACGGCGGACGCGCTGACCATGAAGGTCCGCGAAGGAGGCCGCGTGGTCAACTCCGTGGTCCTGCTCGCCACCGGCGTCAACGGCGAGGGACACCGCGAGGTCCTCGGGCTGCGCGTGGCCACCAGCGAGAGCGGGTCGGCGTGGAACGAGTTCTTCGCCGACCTCATCGCCCGCGGCCTGGCCGGGGTGCGCCTGGTCACCTCCGACGCCCACGCCGGGCTGCGCGAGGCGATCGCCGCGAACCTGCCCGGAGCCTCCTGGCAGCGGTGCCGCACCCACTACGCGTTCAACCTCATGGGCGTGACCCCGAAGTCGATGTGGCCGGCGGTCAAGGCGATGCTGCACTCCGTGTACGACCAGCCCGACCACCACGCCGTCCACGCCCAGTTCGACCGGCTCCTGGACTACGTCGCCGACAAGCTCCCCGCCGCCCACGACCACCTCGACGCCGCCCGGGCCGACCTGCTGGCCTTCGCCACCTTCCCGAAGGAGATCTGGACCCAGATCTGGTCCAACAACCCCACCGAACGCCTCAACCGGGAGATCCGCCGCCGCACCGACTCCGTCGGCATCTTCCCCACCCGCACCGCGATCGTGCGACTCGTCGGCGCTGTCCTGGCCGAGCAGACCGACGAATGGGCCGAAGGGCGCCGCTACCTCGGCCTCGAGGTCCTCGCCCGCTCCCGCGTCACCATCGTGCCCTCAGCCGACCAAGAGATCGGAGCCGACGCCCTCCCCGCCCTGACCGCATAACCACAAAGAGGAGCACGCAGCGCTACACCACCATCAGGGACTTGACCTCGAGCGATCCATCTTCAGGCAGCAGGGCGCTCGCGCCGGCCATCATGGCGCGCTGCAAAAGCGAGTCCGTCGCGACCGCCACCAAAAGCACGACGTGCAACCCGGGCAGCACGTCAAGCAGCTCGCTCATGGGCTCAAGACCACCCCCGTTCTCAACGTCAAGCTCCACGATGACCACATCGGGGACAAACGCGCGGCAACGCTCGACTGCGTCCTCGACGGCATGGACGGCTCCTAGCCACACCAAGTCGGGCTGAGCATCTACGGCGAGCCCCAGAAAGTCGGTGAACAGCTGGTGACGGTGCACTACCAAGAGTCGGCACGTGCCACGCGTGTCGCCCCTCCTTGGCCCGTCACAGAGCCCAGAGTCCCTCACTCGGGCATTATGGCGCCCAACCGCGGATGCGTCGAGCAATGTTCTGCACCCCGTCCAACGCGCTGGCGGTCGACATACATGCACCGGTCACACACCCCCGAACGGATGCCGACAGCCCGCACAGCTGGCCGCTCATGTTGGCCGCTGCTGCAACGGGCGCCCGCGTCCCTCGCCGGCGGTACTTTTACCAACCCCTGAGACAGCACCAACTCCCCTGAATGATGTACCAGACTCTGCCCAACAACCGCAGCCACCCGTGATCACCGCGATGCGGTCCGCTCATTGCGAGAGGACGAGGTCCAGCCGGTCGAGCAGCGCCTCGAGCGACCGCTCGAACTCCTCGAGCGCGTGGTCCTCGGAAAGGAGCGGGGCGGTCCGCAGGATCGTCGGGAAGTCCTCGACCGACACCTCCTCACCCGGCGGGCGGACGGCGGCGCCGCCCTCGTCGAGCGGCTCCTCGACCGGCGAGGTCGTCGCGCCGAGCGTCGCGACCTCGAGCAGCAGGTGGCCGAGGAGGAAGCTCGTGAAGACGCGGTAGGCCTCGACGGCCTGGGCGTCGGTGAAACCGCGGCGGGTCAGCCCGTCGAGGAACCCCTCGACGACACGCAGGCTGCGCAGCGGTGGACGCAGCCACGGCGCCGCCGGATGGCGCGTCGCGACCAGCGGGAAGACCGCCGGGTGGGCGACGGCGAGCGAGCGCACCGAGTGCGCCATCCACTGCAGGAACGCCTGCCACCCGTCGGCCGGCTCGAAGAGGTCGCCCGGGTCGACCGCGATGGAGTCGACGAGCGAGTCGACGATCGCCTCGAGCAGGTCTTCGCGCCCGTTGACGTGGCGGTAGAGCGCCATCGCCTCGACCCCGAGCCGCGCCCCGAGGGAGCGCATGGTCAGCGCCTCGAGCCCCTCGGCGTCGATCATCCTGATGGCCTCCGCGACCACCAGGGCCCGGTCCAGCGCGCGGCGCGGCTCGGCCCTCTCCTGCGGCGACAGCTCGTCCGTCGGTGGCATGCGACCTCCTCGCGGGTGTCACCCCACCCTGCCACGGGGGCGCGACACCGGGGTCCGGAGCGGGACGCGGCCGGCCGCGGCGGTCCGATGTTTACGTCGTAAACATCGGGGGTAGGCCCCGAGGGTGCCGCTCTCGGCGCGCCCCGTGAGCCGCCTCCAGCGGTCCCTTCGAATGGCTTCCCATGAACGACGCACCGCGCGACGCCCTGGCAGCGGTCGCCACTGCTGGCTGACGGCCACCGGCTCCGCCGTGCTCCTCACCGCGCTCGTGGCCGCCGCCGGCACCGGCGTCGGCCTCGCGACCGGCACCGACATTTAGGACGCCGCGCACCGCGCCACCAGCGACCCCAGCACCGTGGGGCTCGCCGGCGGCATCGCTCTGCTCGTCGTCCTCTTCGTCGCGTACTACTGCGGCGGGTACGTCGCCGGCCGAATGGCCCGGTTCAACGGCGCGAAGCAAGGTCTGGCCGTCTGGCTCTGGGCCCTGGTCATCGCGCTCGTCGTCGCCGTCCTCGGCCTCGTCGCCGGCGACCGGTACAACGTGCTCGGGCAGCCCAACAGCTTCCCCCGGCTGCCCGTCGGCGAGGGCGACGTCGGCACCACCGGCATCCTCGCGCTCGTCGGCGTCGCTCGTCAGCCTGCTCGGGGCCCTCCTCGGCGGCCTCGCCGGCATGCGCTTCCACCGTATGTCCCTCGGGGACACTTCGACCCAGGCAGCTGAGCGAAACGTCCGAGCCACCCCAAGTCGCATGGACGAACCCACCACCGCCGTGTTCTCTGGCATCCGCTTCTGCAGCACCACGACTGCCTGAACGGCGCACGTCGATTGCCGACCTGCTGTAAGCATTCGGCCTTCGCAATCAGAGCTCGGTCGGCACCGCGTCCAGTCTCTTGGCAACGATTGTCGGTCTTGCGAGCGCGGCCGCCGGCTCTTGAGTACTGCTTGGCGCTAGTCGATCAGCGGACTCCCTCGTCGGCCACCGACTGCCACCGCAGAGGTGTGGCAGGGCGCGGCACATCTCGCGGCCGACCAGGCCGACATCGCTGTGGGCTCACCAATGGCGACCACGGCGCCCCGCCCGACCTGGTGGTCGGACGGGGCACCGTGGTGCCGGTTCGGCGGATGTGGCGTCAGCTCCCCCTGCGGAGCTGGCCAGGCCGCCTGGCCTCGAGTCCGGTCCACCGCAAGCCCCTGCGCTCTTGGTGGTTCGTCCCGCCTCACCGGCCCCCGGACAGCGTCCCGTGGAGTGGTGGGGTTTGGGGTGACGGCGCGGCTTCCTGACTGAGGGGGGCCACCGGCGAGATTCTCGACGTGTACCGCCAAGTACTCGGCGGTCCTGTGCCGGGGTCGTGATGCCGGCCTGGTGCTCTCCTCGGAAAGGCACCACCCCGGCGAGGGCCTCCAGGCTGCCAGATCTTCCGGCCGGCCGCCGTGACGAAGTCCGGCGGCGGCACGACTCCTTGCGCGACCCACCGCACGATTGTCGGCTCCCCGATGCCGACGAGCTCGGCGAGAGCCTTCAACCCCACGAGTCCCGGGGGCAGCCGCGGGCCGCGCCGGTAGAACGGTCCCCACGGCGCGGTCGCCTTGCGCACCAGCGCCCGAGTGCGCCGTACTCGGCGGCCACGGACTCGACGCTTCGACCCGACCGGCGCGCGCGCACCCACTCCCTGACCACCTCGTGTGCTGGGAACGGTCCCCATGGGAGCGTGCGCCGGCTGATGATCTGCCGCGCGACCTGCTCGCGCCGCGCGATCGCCGAGACAGGCTCACCACGCTGTCGAGCCAGCACCCACCGCCGGACTCGTTCCGATGACAACTCCTCCAGCAGTTCGGTGCGGCCCAGCTGGCGCGTCGCACGGGGGAATGGCCCCCAGGGGTCCGTGGCGCGCGTGACCGCGTGTTCGCTCACCCCGTCACGCCAGGCGGTCAGCGCCGGCGACTCTCCGTCCTTCCGGCGCGCGAGCCACTCCAGCGCCCGAATGGGCTCCCGTTTAGCCATCAATCCAAGGCATTGGACGTGGTGCGATCACGGCGGAAATCGCCCCGGCCGCCAAGTTCCATCCCGCTGTCGGCACGCTGCCATGATGGCACTGGTGTGCCGTGACCATCACGAATGCCGCCCGTGTCGTGAGGCGTGTCCGCGTGAGCAAGCACGCCTCACGACACTTCGCCGATAATCTACCTTATGTCATAAAGGCGGCAATACGCCTCTCTCGCAGGGTGATAAGACGTCTCGCGCGACCGTGCACCCGGCCTTACGACGAATGCCCCTGCCTCGCTGAGCGGTCCTCGACCTCCGTTGCGGGTTCACCGGCGCGGTCGGCGAGATCCGAGACCAACTGCCCGGCGCTGTCCTAGCAAGTTGGGGCGCTGCTGCGCTCTGGTGGTGCCACGGCGTGTGCATAGGCGCTGCCACTGTCTGCCTGGGTTCGTGATGACTCTTCGGTGGTCCAGGCCTGCTTACGGAGGTGAGCGGGCCAGGAGGTGGCGATGATGTATCGCAAGGCGTGGGAGGTGTCGTGGCGTCGTGAGCGCGCGGCCGGGGCCCCCGGCCGCTACGTGCCGGCCGAGCCGTCGATGGAGCGGCTGGCGCGGTTGCGCGACGCGCACGTGCCGCTACGGGCGTTGGCTCGCGGTACCGGACTGTCGGCGACGGCGATCCGCAGCATCCTCGATGGGGAGCACACCCACGTCCAGCGGCGCACGGCTGCGCGGGTGGCCAATCTGTCGTTGGCGCGGGTCTACGGAGAGCAGGCTCGGGGGCACGTCCCCAGGATCGGTGCACAGCGCAGGATTCAGGCCTTGATGGCGCTCGGATGGTCGCATGAGGCGATCGCGGCCGCAGGGGCCCAGAACACCTCCAGCGTCCTGAACTCCGGTGGGCACCTGATGACTGCCGCGCGGTGGCGCGAGGTGCGCTACGTCTACGAGCGGTTGTCGATGACGCTGGGACCCTCGCCGGAGACCCGCGGGTGGGCCCGCTCGCTCGGGTACGCACCACCTCTGGCGTGGGACGAGGACGCCATCGATGACCCGACGGCCGAGCCGCAGGGGACCGAGCTCGGCGGTGGCCGGGGCGGGCACCTCCTGGACGAGGTGGCGGTCGGCCGGGTTGTCGAGGGGGGCTACCCGCAGCGGGCGGAGCTAAGCCGGCCCGAGAAGCTCATGGCCACGAGGAGGCTGGCCGCCGCGGGCGCGTCCGATACCGAGATCGCCGACCGGCTCGGCGTCTCGGCCAGGACGGTTCTGCGGATCCGTCGCGCTGAGCAGGTCACCGCCGGCCGGTCCCGTGTCCTCAGCCGCGACGCGACGGTGGAGTGGGCGGCCGCCGGTGGCGCGACTAGAAACCCTCGACGGCCATCAGATTCCCCCGCCCCCGCCGGGCAACCGGCCACGGCTCGAGCTCGTTAATGCCTCGTCGATGGGATACCTGCCAGGCAAGCATGTGTGCGGGTCAGGCGTCGACGAGATTGGCACTCGACGCGTCTGTGCCGAGCCAGCACCTGCGGAGGTGTGTGATCATCCGGGCGCTGCTGATGGCGGCTGCGGACACCAGTCGGGCGGGTCTGCTGTCCGTCAGCGGCGTGCGGGTGCGTCGCCGGTTCCTCATGGCTGCTCTGGAGGTCGTGGAGGACCTGGTGTCTGTGGAGGCGCCGGCTCCAAGCCCCATGCCCAGGCACCGTACCGGAGTGAGGCGATGAGCCGGCTGTCACGGGCTGCATGGGGGGTGCGGTGGCGGCTCTGGCGGTCGTGGGGGTGGTGCCCGTCGCGCTTCTGGTGGGGGAAAATCCGCCGTCTTCCGCCGGGTCGGTCGTCACGGTGGTGGGGATCCTTGACGGTGACACCGTGATCGTGGCCGGGGATGAGGCTCTGGACGTGCACCGGGTCCGGGTGCTGGGTGTCGACGCCCCTGAGATGGGGCGCGACGGGGCTCCGGCGGACTGTTGGGCGCTCCAGGCTCGCGAGCAGCTGATGCGGGAGGTGCCGGTCGGCTCCAGGGCCGTTCTCGTCCCGGACAGCACTCGGCGCTCGGTGGACCGCTACGGCCGGCTGCTGCGCTACCTGCAGGTCGACGACCGCGACGTCGGCGCCGACCTGCTCGAGGCGGGCGGGGCCCGCACGTACTGGCCGACAGGTGACGGGAAGCGGGCCTCGCGCTACGTGCAGACCGCCCTGCGCGCTGAAAGGGCGGGTAGAGGTCTCTGGGGAGCCTGTTAGCCAAGGCCGATCCCGCGGACTCCGGTGGCCGGCACCGGGACGTTCCTCAGCGAGAAGGCACAGGGCTCGGCACCAAGCTCAGTGCGGCCCCGGGCGCAGGCGGGGGCTCGAGGTCGCGAAGGCGGCCCCGGGTGGTGGCGGTCGAAGGGTGGCGCCGGAGCAGGCTGGCCCACGGCTCGGCCAGGTCGGCGTCGACCAGCGCCCTGTCCCCAGCGTGCAGTACCGCGCGGCGCCACTGACGTTCCCACCTCGGCATGAGGTAGCTGAGAACTGCGAGCGTGCCGGGCAGGGCGGCCACCCACGGCTGCCCCTGGTGAACGGCTTGGGCGACGGCGATGCCGGCGACCACGAACCGCAGCCGCCACCCGATGGCCACGAGCGGCAGCAGGCTCAAGGTCGCAGCCAGGGCGTGGGCCAGGGTGCGGAGGGTGAGCCACGGCAGTGACCAGAAGGTGACCGCCAAGTCGCGGCGGAACCATCCGTCGCGGACGACACCGGCGGTGTGGCCGATTAGCGCGGCCGCCTGTTCCTGGCTGAGCCGACCGTCCGCCGCCGCGTCGAGGACGCCGCCGGCGACGACGACGGTGCGCCGGCCCAGCGGCTCGACGACCATGCGCCGGTCCCGAGGGTTGACGCGTAGCTCGACCAGCGGGGGGCCCAGGCGCCCCCGTGACAGCAGGGTGAGCGCGGGACGGAGCGTGGCGAGCTCGTCGTCCTCGAGAGGGCGGGCGCGGTAGAGAGCGCGGGCGGCCGCCTCCTCCCCGACGCCGGAGGCCAGCAGGCCCAGGAGGACCACGCCGCCGACGAACAGGGCGAGACCCCACGGCGGCGGCAGCAGGGCGCAAAACATCCAGGTCAGGAGCGTGCTGGCCACCAGCCCGGGCCCCACGGCCAGGGCTCTCCACAGTCCTCGGCTCACCACATTCCCTTCCTGCACCCTCAGCGGCTAGGCCGAGTGGTTCCGACCTGTTGTGATGGCGACCCTTCCCGGCAGGTGGGGCCACTTACGGCGTGTGGAAGCAGTGTCCACAGGGGCGGTGACAGCCGCGGATATCCCCAGATCGGACCAGGCCTCTGCCGGGCGGCCGCAGGCTCTGGCTCGATGGGCTGGACCTGACCGGAGAGGAGCACCACCGATGACGACCGTGACCCCGACAACCCCTGCCCTACAGGCGTGGCGGGAGGCGATCGCGCTGCTGCACGACGCCTCAGACCTCGCATACGCGGAGCGGAACACGTACGCCCTGGGTCTGTGGGCCGACCTGATCGGGTCCGCAGCCCGAAACCTGCTTCCGAGCGATCAGGGGCACATCCTCGACGAGATCGTCCTGCCACCTGAGGTGGTCGAGCGCGGGTTCTCCGCGATGGTCCTCGCGGCCGAGGAGCGGACCCGAGCGCACCCGATCGAGGAGTTCCCGCCCGGCGCCTCCGGGGTGATCGTCGAGCTCTGCAAGCTGGCCGGTCAGGTCTCGCCGTGAAGGGTGGGCCGCCCTCGCCGGTCGATGGGCGAAGTGTGGGTGAGCTGCTGCTGGATGCCGACCTGCACGCACGCTTGGCGCTGTGGGACCCCAACCCCGACGAGGCCGCGGCACGAGTTAGGACGTGGGGAGAGGTCATCGAAGCCGCCGCCGCGGTGTGGGCCGCGATCCCGGACCGTGACAACGACCCGACGATGGCGCAGCTGCACGCTCGGGCGGCCCGGCCCAACCCGCGGTGGCCAGGTGGAGGCGAGGGGGACCCGACGCTGACGACCGTGGCTGCTTCCCTGATGCGCGCGGCAGACCTCGTCAGCGCCCGCCGGCACCCGACCGCCGAGCTGTCCGAGGCGGGGCACCTGGACGCGGAAGCCGCGCGGACCCGGCTGATGCACACCGTGTACGTGGCCTCCCACGCCGTCGCGCTCTCCCTCGACCACCACGTGCGAGATCTCCGACGGCGGTTGGAGGCCGGGCGGGCGGTGCCTGCGGGTGAATCACTCACCCACGCCCGCACGGCACGAGAACGGGCGACGGCCGCCGAGCGGCTCGCCGGCCTCTACCTCGAGACCCGATGGCCCGCCGCGCTGGCGGGCCAGCACCAACCCAGTCCGGACACCTCGCGCCTTCAAACAGCAGTGGCGCGCTGGGACGTCGCCGCCCACCGCGCCCTCACCCGCTCCCCCACCATCGCGGACCTGAGCGCGGTGGCTCAGGTCCAGGCCCAGCTCGCATTGGCCACGAGCACGCTGACCGCTGCTGCGGCCCACGCCGCGCTCGTCGACGGCGAGTCGTTTGCGCAGCGGCTGGCCCCGTCCCTGGTCGAGGCGGAGCGGGCCTGGGCCCATTTGGGTGCCGATCTGCGACAGCTCACGGGCCGTGACCGCCGGCGCAACCCTGAGCTGCTTCTGAGCGCGAACGAGCTGACAGCGTCCCTGCGCGAGTACACCCACGACCAGTCAGGCCAGGCTCGGCCGTCGGCCGTTGCGCAAGACGAAGCCCTCTGGGAGGTGACCAGGACGCTGCGCGGGGCGGCTGCGGCGGCGCCGGACATCGCCCAAACCGTCCGAGAGGTCCTCGTGGAGGCAGAGTTGAGCGCGTCCGCGACGTCGATACATGCCCTGGTCGCTGCCCATCTGGGGAGGGACCTACAAGAGGCATGGGTGAACCCCGCCGACCTCGCGCATCATCGACAGGTCCCGCTCTCCCAGGCGGCACGGGGAGCCCTGGCCGAAACCGCCGAACGGGCCGTCCACGCCGTGAGGGCGGTCGACGTCGCCGCCGGAACCTTGCACCCAGCAGGCACGGTTGGCGCCAGTGCACGCAGCGTGGACCCGGTCGCCACCGGGTGGCGCCGTCACGAGCGAGAGTCCCCAGGGCGCGACGCGGCCGGACCGGGGGTCGGCTGCGAACGATGAGTGGCGTTGGAGCCCATCGCCGACACGCGCCCGGATGTTCAGTGCTGGGACGCATAGCGGTGCTTGCCTCGGCCAGTGATGGTCCTCGAACGCGGTTAGCTTGAGTAGCCCGCATCTTCATGACTCAAAACGTGTATATGAGCCGGCGTGCGATGTCCTCCGCAAGGGCGAAGGCCTTCGAGGCGTGGGGCCAGGACCTCGACCTAAAGGGAGCGTGCGATGACTAACGGGCGTCCAGTCGCGGTGCGCGCGGCTAAATGCCGGGATCTAGCTGTACCCGGCCATCAGGTTGGTGACAGGCGGCTGGTCGGTGGGAGTCCGCCGAGGGCGGTGTGGCGTCGTTGAGTGTTGTACTGCTCGAGCCAGGGGGCAAGGGCGTCGGCACGGGCTTGGTTGCTGGTGAAGACCTGCCGGTAGGCCCATTCGGTGGCCAAGGTGCGGTTGAAGCGTTCGACCTTGCCGTTCTGCCAGGGGCAGTGGGGGCGGATGAACTTGTGCTTGGCGCCCAGAGCGGTCATCGCGGCCGCGACGTCGTTGCTCTTGCGGTAGCTGAAGTGGTTGTCGGTGATGATCCGCTCGATGACGGGGATGCCGTGCTCGGCGAAGTAGGCCGCGGCACGCTGGATGAAGGCCCCGCAGGTGGCTCCTTTCTCATCGGGCAGGATCTCGCTGTAGGTTAGGCGGGAGTTGGTCATCGACCATCGAGTGCACGTAGTCGTACCCGATCCGGGCCTTCTTCTTCGCCGCGCTCGAACCCATCGAGCGGCCGTGGGCGCGCCACCCGCCACCGTCGGGGATCTTCCCGATCTTCTTGACGTCGACATGGACCAGCTCCCCGGGCCGGTCCCGCTCATAGCGGACCGCGGTGGACTTGCTGGCGCGGATCACCTCGCCGGTGAGTGGGTCCAGCACCCGCAGGAGCGGGACGTGGTGGCGGCGCAGGACGCGGCTGACGGTGCGGGCCGGCACGCCCAGCTCGGGCCCGAGCCAGTCCTGCCCGCGGCGGTGCTCGACCCTGGCAGCCAGGATCGCGGCTTCGACCGCTGCGCTGGTGCGGCGTGGGCTCGACCTCGGCCGGGAGGAGCGATCCACCAGCCCGGCCTCGCCCTCGGCGTCGAAGCGGGCCACCCACCGGTGGGCGCACTGACGCGAGATCCCCATCGCCTTCGCCGCATGAGCCACCGCCCACCCCTGGCGACGGACCCGGTCCACCAGAAGACGACGACCATGAACATTCAGACGAGCGTTAGCGTGGGCCACGAGAACCTCCGGGCGGTGCAGGACCTAGACAATCCACACCTCACCCGGAGGTTCTCCTCCTCGTCAACGCCTACGCGTCACCAACGTCCCGGCCGAGTACATCTAGCGCTTCCCCAGGGCCGCGCTGGCATCCGTCGGAAGCCGGCCCCGGTCCTTGATGTCCGGGAACCCGTTCTTGCGCAGCCACTCACGGTCCTCGGGAGTTACGCTCGATCGGCGGGTAGGTGCCGAAGCGCGCGAGCGAGAGCCCGTGGCCCTTCGAGCCGCGTTCAGGTATGGGGTCAGTGCCTTCTCCATCGCGTCGCGGTTCTTCTTCGACAGGTCGATCTCGTAGGTCGCGCCGTCGAAGGCGAATGTCACAGTCTCGATGTCCTCGCTCTCCTTGCCGTCCAGGTCGTCAGACAGGACCGTGATCGTTCGCTGCGCCATAGGGTTCCTCTCAATAGAATGATTCCGCGTGAGTCAACCACACATCCAGGGCGCAACATCTGTGTCGCCGCCGCAGGGATTAGCGCCAGGGTTCCGAACGAACGTTGCCGAAGCAAGCAGCTCAAGCGTGTGGCGCATCATGATGCCGCAGACATTCGGAAGTTGGGACTCCTGCACCGATAGGTGACAGGTTGGGTCAGGCGGCCTGAGTGGCCAGCGTGGTCATGATGGTCTCGTACTCGATGGGGGTCAACCGGCCGAGCGCGTCCTGAAGTCGGCGGCGGTGGTAGGTGCGTTCGATCCATGTGATGATCGCGATCCGCAGCTGCTCACGGGTGGCCCAGGAGCGGCGGTTCAGCACGTTCTTCTGAAGCAGTGAGAAGAAGCTCTTCATGGCGGCGTTGTCGCCGCAGGCGCCGACCCGACCCATTGATCCGACCATGTCGTGGCGATGCAGGGTGTGGACGTACTTGCGGGCACGGAACTGAGACCCTCTGTCGGAGTGGACAATGCAGCCGGCGACGTCCCCGCGGCGGGCGACGGCGTTGGACAGGGCAGCGACCGCGAGGTGGGACTTCATCCGCGAGTCGATCCGGGGTCCCCTCTGGGGCGTAGCCGACGATGCGGTTGGAGAAGACGTCCTTGACCGCGCACAGGTACAGCTTCCCCTCACCGGTCCAGTGCTCGGTGATGTCGGTCAGCCACAGCTGGTTCGGGCCGTCAGCGGCGAACACGTGGCGGGTCACCCCATGCTTGTCGGTCACGGCGCAGCGGTCGTCGTGCACCGGCGGACCGGGCCGTTTCGAGGCCCCGCGCCGGGGTTTGCCGAAGACCGACCACCAGCCCTGCTGCGAGCACAGCCGCCACGCGGTCCGCTCGCACATGACCTCACCGGCATCGCCTGCTTCGTCGTGCAGGTACCGGTACCCGAACTCCGGATCGTCGCGGTGAGCGTCGAACAAGGCGTTCGCCCGGTACGCCGCGTTCAGGTCGGCATCGGTGACGGGCGCCTCGAGCCACCGGTAATAGGGCGCCCGCGCGATCTTCAGCACCCGACACGTCACCGTCACGGGGATCCCGTCGGCGGCCAGCTCGCGGACGAGCGGGTACATCATTTTCCCGGCAGGTGCGCCTGCGACAGGTACGCGGCCGCCCGACGCAGGACCTCGACCTTCTGCTCCAGCAGCCGGTTGCGCCGCTTGAGCTCGCGCAGCTCGGCCAGCTCCTCACGATCGGCGCCCGGTTTGATCCCGGCGTCGCGGTCGGCCTGGGTCATCCAGTTCGTCAGACACGACTCGGAGATCCCGAAGTCCTTGGCGACCTGCTTCAGCGTCACACCGTCCTCACGGGCACGGGCCACTCGCACGACGTCGTCGCGGAACTCCTGAATCGCCCCGGGTCTGGTGGAGGCTCTCAATCCATGGAGGATGAGAGTCATGGCAGCACCCAGGAAGTACCCCGACGAGCTGCGTGAGCGCGCTACACGGATGGCGGTTGAGCTTCGGGCGGA
>NZ_JAHHWP010000025.1:0-85278 GCF_018729305.1 Phycicoccus mangrovi
CGGCCGCATCTCCTACGGCCTCTACCTCTGGCACTGGCCCCTGCTCACCCTCGCCCCCACCTACCTCGACACCACCCCCACCCCCCTGCAGACCACCGCCACCCTCGCCCTGGCCCTCTGGCTCTCGACGATCTCCTACTTCGGGCTCGAGGACCCCGTGCGGCGGATGCGGGCGCTGGCGCGGCTGCCGTGGCGGGCGGTCGGCGCGGGCCTCGGCGTCGCCGGTGTCACCGCGTCGGTGAGCCTCGCCGCGGCGGTGCTCATCCCCGACCCGAAGGGGACGGGAGCGGAGGCCGCGAGCGTCGACCCCGCCCGGATCGTCGCCGCGGTCGACGCCGCGACGACGCTGCGCGCGCTGCCCGCCAACCTGTCGCCGGCCCTCGCCGACGTGCCACGGGACACCCCCTCCCCGACGACGGGCGACGGCGTCTCGTGCATGGTCGACCTGCTCGACACGACCATCGCCCGCGACCCGGCCGGCACCTGCGTCTTCGGCGACCCGGCCGCCGACACCACCGTCGTCCTCGCCGGGGACTCCCACGCCTACCAGTGGCTGCCCGCGCTCGAGGCCGTGGCGGTCCAGCGGCACTGGCGCGTCGTGTCGATGACCAAGTCCGGCTGCCCGCTGTACGACGTCCGGCTGGTCAACACCCTGCTCAAGCGCGACTACCGCGAGTGCTACGCCTGGCGGGGCGAGGTGCTCGCGCGGATCGCGGCGGAGAAGCCGGACCAGGTGCTGCTCAGCGCCTTCACCGGCTCCGAGAAGCCCGACCCCGGGTTCACCGGGCGCTGGGCCGACGGCGTGGAGACGACGGTCGGCGGCCTGCGCGCACAGGGCATCGGGGTGACGGTGATCGCCGACACGCCCTACCCCCGCCGCGACGTGCCCGAGTGCCTCGCCACCCACCTGGACGACGCCCGGTCGTGCGCGGTCGCGCGGAGCGAGGCCCTCAGCGACCCGACGCGCCGAGCCGCGACGCTCCGGGCCGCGCGAAAGGCCGGCGCGAGCACCGTCGACCCCACCGCGTGGTTCTGCACGCGCAGCACCTGCCCGGTGGTCGTCGGCACGACGGTCGTCTACAGCGACAACAGCCACATGAGCGCAACGTGGTCCACGGCCACGCGCCGGCTGCTGGCCGACGAGCTCGCCCGCGTCTCGCCGGTCCTCAGGGGCTGACCGCCGCCTCCTCGAGGTCGCCGACGGCGCCCTCGAACTGGGCGGCGTGCAGCCGGGCGAACGCGCCGCCGGCGGCGAGCAGCTCGGCGTGCGAGCCGCGCTCGACGATCCGTCCGGCCTCCATGACGAGGATGAGGTCGGCGTCGCGGATCGTCGAGAGCCGGTGCGCGATGACGAAGCTCGTGCGGTCGCTGCGCAGCGCGGCCATCGCGTGCTGGACGAGCAGCTCGGTGCGGGTGTCGACCGAGCTCGTCGCCTCGTCGAGGATGAGCAGCGACGGGTCGGCGAGGAACGCGCGGGCGATCGTGATGAGCTGGCGCTCACCGGCGCTGATGTTGTCGGCCTCGGCGTTGAGGACGGTGTCGTAGCCGTCCGGCAGCGAGTGCACGAAGCGGTCGACGTACGTGGCGCGGGCGGCCTCGAGGATCTCGTCCTCGGTGGCGCCCGGCCGCCCGTAGGCGATGTTGTCGCGGATCGTGCCCGCGAACAGCCACGTGTCCTGGAGGACCATCCCGGTGCGCGAGCGCAGGTCGTGACGGGTCAGCTCGCGGATGTCCTTGCCGTCGAGGGTGATCCGCCCGCCGTCGAGCTCGTAGAAGCGCATCACGAGGTTGACCAGCGTCGTCTTGCCGGCGCCGGTCGGGCCGACGATGGCGACGGTCTGGCCGGGCTCCACGAGCAGGTCGAGGTGCTCGATGAGCGGCTCGTCGGGGCGGTACGAGAAGGACACGTCCTCGAAGGCCACCCGGCCGCGCGGGTCGTCGATGCGGGCCGGCGTCCCCGAGTCGGGCTCCTGCTCCGGGGCGTCGAGGACCTCGAACACCCGCTCGGCGGAGGCGACCCCGCTCTGCATGAGGTTGGCCATCGACGCCACCTGGGTCAGCGGCTGGGTGAACTGGCGCGAGTACTGGATGAACGCCTGCACGTCACCGAGGCTCATCGTGCCGCTCGCGACCCGCAGGCCGCCGACGACGGCGATGGCGACGTAGTTGAGGTTCCCGATGAACATGAGCGTCGGCATGATGACGCCGCTGATGAACTGCGCGCGGAAGCTCGCGTGGTGCAGCGCGTCGTTGGAGACGGCGAACTCGCGGTCGGCCTCGGCCTGGCGGCCGAAGACCTTGACGAGCTCGTGCCCGGTGAAGGTCTCCTCGACGACGGCGTTGACCTCGCCGGTGCTCTTCCACTGCTGGACGAAGTGCCCCTGCGAGCGCTTGCCGATGGCCGCCGTGACGACCATCGTCACCGGGATCGTCACGAGGGCGATGACCGCGAGCAGCGGCGAGATGTAGACCATCATCGCGATCATCGCGACGACCGTGAGCAGCGAGGTCACGAGCTGGCTGAGGGTCTGCTGGAGGCTCTGCGCGACGTTGTCGATGTCGTTGGTGACCCGGCTCAGCAGCTCGCCGCGCGGCTGGGCGTCGAAGAACGGCAGCGGCAGCCGGTTGAGCTTGTCCTCGACGGCCTCGCGCAGCCGGTAGACGGTGCGGTTGACCGCGCTGACGAGCAGCCTGCCCTGGACGAGCTGGAGCACCGCGGCGACGACGTAGATGCCGAGGACGAGCAGCAGCACCCGCCCGACCGCACCGAAGTCGATGCCCTGCCCGGGCACGACGTGGTCCATCGCGGCGAGCACGTCGGCGACGGTACCCTGCCCACGCTGCCGCAGCGCCTCGACGAACTGCTCCTGCGTGACCCCGGCGGGGATCTGCCGGCTGAAGACCCCGGCGAAGATCAGGTCGGTCGCCCGGCCGAGGATCTTCGGGCCGACCGCGTTGAGCACGACCGAGCCGAGGGCCAGGACGAGCGCCCCGACGACGACCGGGCGCTCCGGGCGCAGCAGGCCGAGGACGCGCTTGGCCGACGGCCCGAAGTTCTGGGACTTCTCGGTCGGCATCCCGAGCTGGGCGTGCGGCGGGCCGCCGCGGCGGGCCCCCGCCGGGCCGCGCCGGGCCTCGGCCGCCTTCTCCTCCTCGTTCTTCAGCTCGCTCATGCGACCTCCTCCATCGCCTGCTGGCTCTCGACGATCTCGACGTACGTGGGGCACGACGCGACGAGCTCGTCGTGGGTGCCGACCCCGACCACCGCGCCGTCCTCGAGGACGACGACCTGGTCGGCGTGGCGGATGCTCGACACGCGCTGCGCCACGACGACGACGGTCGCCTCGCGGGTGACCGGCCGCAGGGCCGCACGCAGCCGCGCGTCGGTGGCGACGTCGAGCGCCGAGAACGCGTCGTCGAAGAGGTAGACGGCCGGGCGCCGGACGAGCGCCCGGGCGATGGCCAGCCGCTGGCGCTGGCCGCCGCTGACGTTGGTGCCGCCCTGCGCGATCGGCGTCTCGAGGCCCTGCGGCATCGCCCGGACGAAGTCCTCGGCCTGCGCGATGCGCAGCGCCTCCCACAGCTCCTCGTCCGTCGCGTCCGGGTCCCCCTGGCGCAGGTTGCTCGCGACCGTCCCGCTGAAGAGGTAGGGCCGCTGCGGCACGAGCCCGACCCGCGACCACAGGTCCTCCGGCGCGGCGTCGCGCACGTCGACCCCGCCGACGAGCACCGCCCCCTCGGAGACGTCGTGCAGGCGCGGGACGAGGCCGACGAGCGTCGTCTTGCCCGAGCCCGTCGAGCCGATGACGGCCGTCGTCGTGCCCGGCCGCGCGGTGAACGACACCTCGCGCAGGACCGGCGCGTCGGCGCCGGGGTAGGCGAAGGTCGCGGCACGCAGCTCGACGGCGACCGGGCCGTCCGGGAGGGCGACCGGCTGCTCCGGCGGGTGCACCGACGAGCGGGTGTCGAGCACCTCGACGATGCGCCCGGCCGAGACGGTGGCCCGCGGGATCATCATCGACATGAAGGTCGCCATCATCACCGACATGAGGATCTGGATCAGGTAGGACATGAAGGCGGTCAGCGCCCCGATCTGCATGGCGCCGGAGTCGATCCGCATCGCCCCGAACCACAGCACCGCGACGGTCGAGGCGTTGAAGACGACCATGACGATGGGGAAGGCCAGGGCCATGAGCCGGCCGACCGCGAGCGCGGTGCCCGTGTAGGTGTCGTTGGCGTCGGCGAACCGCTGCCGCTCGACGTCCTCGCGGACGAAGGCGCGCACGACGCGGATGCCGGTGATCTGCTCGCGCAGGATCCGGTTGACCGTGTCGACGGCCTTCTGCATCGCGCGGAAGTGGGGGATCATCCGGCTGATGACGAGCCCGACCGAGGCCCCGAGCAGCGGGACCGCGACGGCGACGAGCCACGAGAGCCCGATGTCCTCGCGCAGCGCCATGACGACGCCGCCGACCATCATGATCGGCGCCGACACCATGATGGCCAGCCCCATGTAGACGACCTGCTGCACCTGCGTGACGTCGTTCGTCGAGCGGCTGATGAGGGTCGGCGCGCCGAACCGCGAGACCTCGCGCGCGGAGAACGACCCGACCCGGCTGAACACCGCCGCCCGCACGTCGCGACCCATCGACGCCGCGGTGAGGGCGGCGATCCGGGTCGCGGCGATCGTCGCGACGACCTGGAGCAGGGAGACACCGAGCATGAGCATCCCCGCGTTCAGGATGAACCCGGTGTCCCCCACCGCGACTCCCTCGTCGATGATGCGCCCGTTGAGGCTCGGCAGGTAGAGGGAGGCCAGCGTGCCGGCCAGCTGGAGGAGGAGCAGCAGCGCGAGCGGACCGGCGTACGGGCGCAGGTGCGTGCGGACGAGGCGGACGAGCATCAGCGGGCCTCTCGGTCGGTGTGGTGGCGGGTGCCGTCGAGGACGACGGAGACGATCTCGGCCGGCGTCATCGACCGGACGGGGAACATCGGGTGGGCGCTCGAGAGCGTCAGGTGGGCGAGGATGTTGACGACGGTCGGGGGGTCGAACCTCAGGGAGTCCGCGTCGGGGCCGATGAGGTCGACGAAGGCGGCGTCGACGGCCGGGTCGCTCATCGAGCGGCGCTTCGGCGGGCCGTCCGGCGGGCGCTGCGGCGGCACCGCGGCCGAGTGCAGGGTCGCCATGAGCCCGATGGCCCGCTCGAGGTGCGCGTGCATCACGGCGACCCCGGCGGCCAGGCGCTCGTCGAGCGTGAGCCCGGGGTCGATGCCCCGCAGCCGGGCCACCGCCGCCGTGGTGTCGAAGACGGCTGCGGCACAGGCGCCGACGAGCTCCTCCTTGGTGCCGAAGGCGCGGAACACGGTGCCCTCGGCGATGCCCGCGGCCTCGGCGACCTGCTTCGTCGTCAGCGCCGGGCCGTGCTCGCGCAGGAGTGGGATCGTCACCTCGACGATCGCCGAGCGACGGTCCTCGGGGCTCATGGCGGGGGCGCGGGGGGTCACGAGCAGCCATCGTAAGTGAGTGAGCACTCACTCACAAGCGGTTTTCCCGGACGCGGCAGACCCCGCCCTCCGGGCAGGGGTGGAGGGCGGGGTCGAGGAGCCGCGGGTCGGGCGGGAACACGTTCCCGTGCAGGGGGTCCCGACCGCAGCGCGTTCATCCTGTCCGGAGGTGGACACGGGTGCCCCACCCCGGCCCGGCGTGCCGCTGTGGCCTGCGTCACACCGGACGGACGGGCAGGTCAGCGGGTCTCGACGAGCAGCCCGTCCTTGACCGCGTCCCGCAGGAAACGGGTGACCTCGGTCCGCACGGCCGCGTCGTCGGCCCCGAGCAGCCCGCCGATGGCCGCGGCCGCCTGCCGCGCGGTGAGCTCGCCGTCACACACCGAGACGAGCGCGGCGGTCACCGTCGACAGGGTCAGCTGGCGACGCAGCCCGCCGCCCTGGCGCAGGAGGACGAGCAGCGCGTCCTCCTCCCCCGGCGTGCGGTGGGTCTCGACGTCGACGTCGGCGGCGCACCGCCAGGCGACGTCGAGGAGCGCGTCGTCGTCGTGCTCGGCGAGCCACGTCCGTGCGTCGAGCCCGGCGAGGACCGTCGGGCCCATCGGCGTGGCCACCGGCCAGCCGACCTCGACGAGGTCGCGGAAGGGCGCGCGGTCGGTCCGCGGACGCTGCAGGGTGATGACGCCGAAGCCGATGGACTCGACGTCGCGCGCGGCGAAGTCGTCGAGCCACGCGGCGTACATGGCGTTGAAGTCGGCCGTGCCCGGGTGGTGCCCGCCGTCGCGCGACCACGTCTCGGCGTACTCGGCCGGGTCCTGGACCTCGCGCTGGACGACCCACGCGTCGAGGCCCGTCCCCTCGAGCCACTCCTCGACCCGGCTGCGCCAGTGGGCGCCCCGCGGCACCTCCCAGTTGCCGAGCAGCTGGGCGATGCCGCCCGGCTCGAGGTGCTCGCCCACGGAGCGGACGAGGTCGCGGACGACGTCGTCGCCGGAGGCCCCGCCGTCGCGGTACTCGAAGAGCGGGACCGCGCCCGAGCGCGGCGTGATGACGAAGGGCGGGTTGCTCACGACGAGCCCGAAGCGCTCGCCCGCCACCGGGGCCAGCATCGAGCCGGCGCGCACGTCCCACTCGGCGCCGTCGAGGAGCGCGTTGAACCGGGCGTAGCCGAGGGCCCGCTCGGACAGGTCGGTGACGACCACCTCGTCGGCGTGGTCCTCGAGGTGCAGGGCCTGCACCCCGCACCCCGTGCCGAGGTCGAGCGCCCGCTCGACGTGCGGCCGGGGCGTCCACGCCGCGAGGGTCGCGGAGGCGCCGCCGATGCCGAGGACGTGGTCGGGCTCGAGGGGTCGGCCGAGCGCGAGCTCCCCGAGGTCGGAGGCCACCCAGCGGTCGCGTCCGTCGGCGGCGTAGGGACGCAGGTCGCAGAGCGCCACGAGGGCGTCCCCCTCCGGCGCGACGAGCCCGAGGGCGACCGCGCCGTCCACGCCGAGGCTCGGCAGGGCCGTGGCCACCTCGGCGGCGTCGACGGGGTCGCCGAGCGTGAAGAGGCGCACGAGCACGGCACGCGGGTCGGTGGAGTCGGCGGTGGCGCGACGGGCGGGCAGGGCCTGCTCGCGGTCGAGCGCGGCGGCCGCCATCGGGCCGAGGAGGTCGGTGACCCCGCCGACGGTGAAGCCGGTCGCGGTGAGGTCGTCGCGCAGGCGCCCGACGAGGTCGGCGTCGGCGAGGGGCGGGTTCGCGGTCATCGGGACGAGCCTAGGGGGTCCGCCGGGACGCGACGAGGGGCCGGCCCCGGGTGGGACCGGCCCCTCGTCGAGGGTGGGCCGGGGTCAGACCTGCGCGGGGCGGGTCTCTTCCGCCGGGGCCGCCTCGGGGTCCTCGTCCCCGCCGATGGCGAGGTCGCGGCTCTTGGAGACCGCGACCGCCGCGACGACGACGACGAACGCCAGGGCGGCGATGCCGAAGCGGATCGGCGCGGAGGCGTCGGGACCGATCGACAGGGTGACGATCGCCGGCGCGATGAGCACCGAGACGAGGTTCATCACCTTGATGAGCGGGTTGATGGCCGGGCCGGCGGTGTCCTTGAACGGGTCGCCGACGGTGTCGCCGATGACCGTCGCGGCGTGGGCCTCGCTGCCCTTGCCGCCGTGCGCGCCGTCCTCGACGATCTTCTTCGCGTTGTCCCACGCGCCACCGGAGTTGGCGAGGAAGACGGCCATGAGCGCACCGGCGCCGATGGCCCCCGCGAGGAACCCGGCGAGCGCCCCGATGCCGAGGCCGAAGCCGACCGCGACCGGCATGAGCGCCGCGAGGAGGCCGGGGGTCGCGAGCTCGCGCAGCGAGTCCTTCGTGCAGATGTCGACGACCTTGCCGTACTCGGGCTTGGCCGTGCCCTCCATGATCCCGGGGATCTCGCGGAACTGGCGGCGCACCTCGAAGACGATGGCGCCGGCGGCCCGGGTCACCGCGTTGATCGCGAGGCCCGAGAAGAGGAACACGACGGCCGCCCCGATGATGAGGCCGACGAGGGTGCCGGGCCCGGTGACGAGGCCGTAGGCGTTCTGCAGCCACTGGGCGTCCTCGATCGAGCGCGGCGCGAGGCCCGGCAGGACCTCGTCGACCGCGGTCTGCCAGGCGTCGGTGTACGAGCCGAAGAGCGCGGTCGCCGCGAGGACGGCCGTCGCGATCGCGATGCCCTTGGTGATGGCCTTCGTCGTGTTGCCGACCGCGTCGAGCTCGGTGAGGATCTGCGCGCCCTCGCCGTCGACGTCGCCGGACATCTCGGCGATGCCCTGGGCGTTGTCGGAGACCGGGCCGAAGGTGTCCATCGCGACGATGACGCCGACCGTGGTCAGCAGGCCGCACCCGGCGAGGGCGATGAGGAACAGCGCCAGCGCCGTCGAGCCGCCGCCGAGGAGGAAGGCGAGGTAGACCGCACCGCCGATGATCGCCGCGGTGTAGACGGCCGACTCGAGGCCGACGCCGATGCCCGAGAGCACGACCGTGGCGGCACCCGTGAGCGAGGTACGGGCGACGTCCTTCGTCGGACGCTTGTCGGTGCCGGTGAAGTGGCCGGTGAGCCAGAGGATGACGCCGGCGAGCGCGATGCCGATGACGACCGCGAGGACCGCCGCCTGGCGCGGGTCACCGGAGAGCTGCTTGATCCCCTCGTTCGCGCCGTTCAACTCGGCGTAGGTGCTCGGCAGGAAGACGTAGGCCGCGACGGCCGAGAGGACGACCGAGACGCCGGCGGCGATGTAGAAGCCGCGGTTGATGGCGCTCAGGGGGTTCTCGCCCGGGCGGGCCTTGGTGATGTAGACGCCGAGGAGGGCGGTCAGGGCACCGATGGCCGGGACGATGAGCGGGAAGACGAGTCCCTTCTCGCCGAAGGCGACCGAGCCGAGGATGAGCGCCGCGACGAGAGTCACCGCGTAGGACTCGAAGAGGTCCGCGGCCATGCCGGCGCAGTCGCCGACGTTGTCACCGACGTTGTCGGCGATGGTCGCCGCGTTGCGCGGGTCGTCCTCCGGGATTCCGGCCTCGACCTTGCCGACGAGGTCGGCGCCGACGTCGGCGGCCTTCGTGAAGATGCCGCCGCCGACGCGCATGAACATCGCGAGGAGGGCGGCGCCGAAGCCGAAGCCCTCGAGGACCTTCGGGGCGTCGCCCTTGTAGAGCAGGACGACGACCGAGGCACCGAGCAGGCCCAGGCCGACGGTCGCCATGCCGACGACACCACCGGTGCGGAATGCGATCTTCATGCCGAGGTCACGGCCGCCCGGCTGGCGGGCCGCGGAGGCGACGCGGACGTTGGCCTTGACCGCGAGGCTCATCCCGAGATAGCCGATGGCCGCGGAGAAGAGCGCGCCGACGACGAAGAACGCCGAGCGGCCGACGCGGACCCCGAAGGTGTCGGCGGGGAGCAGGAACAGGAGGCCGAAGACGAGGACGACGAAGATGCCGAGGGTGCGGAACTGGCGGCTCAGGTACGCCTGGGCCCCCTCCTCCACGGCGGCGCCGATCTCCTGCATCTTCTCCGTGCCCGGGTCGGCGGCGAGGACCTGCCGACGGAACACGACGCCCATGACGAGGGACACGAGCGCGATGACCGCGACCGTCACCACCAGCGTCAGGTTCGTGCCCGTGAGGTCCAGGCCTCCTGACTCGGCGGTCGCGAGTGCGAGGGGTGCCATTCCATCCTCCTTGACGGCGTGGACCGCCCCCGAGCGCGAACAGCGCCTCGACAAGGGCGGACGGCACGGACCCTACCGGTCTCCTCCGCCGACCCGCCCGCGCAGGGCGGAGTGACGCGTTTCACACCCCGTGATGACGCCGCTGGTCAGGGGCGTGCGGCAGCGACCGCGCCGGCGTCCGGCGGGGACGTCGGCGCCGGTCAGGCGGCCAGGGCGTCGTCGAGCGTGCCGTGGATCCCGAAGACCTTGTCGAGGCCCGTGATCCGGAAGACGCGCAGGATGCGGTCGCTCGTGCAGACGATGCGCAGCCAGCCGCTGCTGTTGCGGACCGTCTTGAGCCGGCCGACGAGCACACCGAGACCGGTGGAGTCGAGGAACGAGACGGCGTCGAGGTCGACGACGAGGCGCGTGTGCCCCTCGGCGATCTCCTGGTCGAGCGTCTGGCGCAGCTGGGCCGCGGTGTAGACGTCCACCTCGCCCTCGACCGTGACGACGCTGACGTCGTCGTGGTGGGACGTCGTGACGGAAAGCTCCACGCGTCGTACTCCTCGGGTGGCTCAGGCAGGGGTCGGTGCTGGTCACCGGGCTCTGGGGGCGTCGGGACCAAGGATTACCGTAACCGGCGTGTCCAGCCCCGCGCAGCACCTCTCCCGGCTCGCCGGTGACGGGCCGCCCGGTCGGCTGGTCCACGTCGAGCAGATCCCGGCCCGCCCGGCACGCCTCGCGCAGTGGCCGGACGACCTCGAGCCGGCCGTCCTCTCGGCCCTGCTGGCCGGTGGGCTGGAGCGTCCGTGGAGCCACCAGCGCGAGGCCATCGACCTCGCCCGGGCCGGAGAGCACGTCGTCCTCGCCACCGGCACCGCGTCCGGCAAGAGCCTGGGCTACCTCGTGCCGGTGCTGTCCTCCGTGCTCGAGGCGTCGACCCGTGGTGGCGTGCGCGGCCCGACGGCGCTGTACCTCGCGCCCACGAAGGCCCTCGCCGCCGACCAGCTCGCGCGCATCGAGGCCTTCGCCGTGCCGGGCGTGCGGGCGGCGACCTACGACGGCGACACCCCACCCGACGAGCGCCGCTGGATCCGCGAGCACGCGAACGTCGTCCTCACCAACCCCGACCTGCTCCACCACTCGCTGCTGCCGGGGCACGCGCGCTGGTCGCGCTTCCTGCGGGATCTCCGGTACGTCGTCGTCGACGAGTGCCACGTCTACCGTGGCGTGTTCGGCGCCCACGTCGCCGCGGTGCTGCGGCGGCTGCGTCGAGTGGCCGGCCGGTACGGCGCGTCCCCGACCGTCGTCCTCGCCTCCGCCACCGTCACCGACCCGGCGGCCCACGCCTCGCGCCTGACCGGGCTGCCGGTGCACGCCGTGACGACCGACGGCTCGCCCCGCGGGGCGATGACCTTCGCCCTCTGGGAGCCGCTCACCGACGCCGACGGCACGCGGCGCTCGGCGACGACGGAGGCCGCCGAGCTGCTCGCCGACCTCGTCGGGCACGGCGTGCAGACGGTGGCCTTCGCCCGCAGCCGGGCCGGGGCGGAGTCATTGGCCACCGGGGCGCGACGCCGGCTCGAGGCCCTCGACCCGGGGTCGGGCGCCGCCGTGGCCGCCTACCGGGGCGGCTACCTGCCGCAGGACCGCCGCGAGCTCGAGCGCGGGCTGCGGTCCGGCGCGGTGCGGGGGCTCGCGGCGACGAACGCGCTCGAGCTCGGCATCGACGTCGCCGGCCTCGACGCCGTGCTCGTGGCCGGGTGGCCCGGACGGCGGGCGAGCCTGTGGCAGCAGGCGGGTCGCGCCGGCCGCTCCGGCGGCGAGTCCCTCGCCGTGCTCGTCGCCGCCGACGACCCGCTCGACAGCTACCTCGTGACCCATCCCGAGGCGATCTTCGAGGCGCCCGTCGAGGCCACGGTCGTCGACCCCGAGAACCCCCACGTCCTCGCCCCGCACCTCGCTGCGGCGGCCGCCGAGCTGCCGCTCGGCAAGGCCGACCTCGAGCTCTTCGGCCCCGGCAGCCGGCGCCTGCTCGACGTCCTCGTCGCGGGCGGCATCCTGCGACGCCGCCCGACCGGGTGGTTCTGGGCCCGGGAGGACCGGCCGGCCGAGCACATCTCGCTGCGCGGGGCCAGCGACGTCGTCGCCGTCGTCGAGACGCGCACGGGCCGGGTCGTCGGGACCGTCGACGAGGCCTCGGCGCACGCCCAGGTCCACACGGGGGCCGTGCACGTCCACCAGGGCGAGGCCTGGGTCGTCACCGAGCTCGACCTCGAGGGCCGGGCGGCGCACGTCGTCCGGGGGGACCCGGGCTGGTCGACCTTCGCGGAGTCGGTGAGCCGCTTCGACGTCCTCTCGACCGACCGGGTGGCGCAGCGGGCGCGGGTCCGTGCCGCGTACGGGTCCGTGCGCGTCACCGGCCAGGTGACCGCCTTCACGCGGCGGCTGCCGAGCGGCGAGGTCATCGGCCGGCACGCTCTCGACCTGCCCGAGCGATCGCTGACGACGAAAGCGGTGTGGTGGACGGTCGACCCGGACGTGCTCGTCGCGGCCGGGGTGGCCGAGGAGGCCGTCCCCGGGGCGCTGCACGCCGCCGAGCACGCGGCCATCGGGATGCTCCCGCTCGTCGCGACCTCCGACCGGTGGGACGTCGGCGGCGTCTCGACGGCGCTGCACCCGGACACCGGTCTGCCGACCGTCATGGTCTACGACGGCTACCCCGGCGGCGCCGGGTTCGCGGAGCGGGCCTTCGTCGCGTTCGAGGCCTGGGTCCGCGCGACCCGGGACGCCGTGCTCGGCTGCCCGTGCCGCAGCGGCTGCCCCGCGTGCGTGCAGTCGCCGAAGTGCGGCAACGGCAACGAGCCGCTGGACAAGGCCGGGGCGGTCGTCGTCCTCGAGCTGGCCCTGGCCGCCGCGGGCTGACCGCCCCACGGGCGCCGGCCGCCATCCCTCCCGCGGCCCGCTGCCGACGGCCCGCGGCACCGACCCTCGACACCGGACGACGGGTGCCACGCAGGGCGCTCCGCCGCTGGTCAGGGCGGTAGCCTCCGGGACATGGTCCTCCTCGGTGTCGTCCTCGTCGTCCTCGCCCTCGGCGTGGGGGCTCTCCTCGTCCTCGGCGCCGTCCGCCTCGACGACCCGGTGGTGATGAACGTGCTCGGCGGTCAGGTCGAGCTGCCGCCGATCGTCTTCCTCGTGAGCGGCATGGTCGTCATCTCCCTCTTCTGGCTCGGCTGGGTCGTCCTGCGCAGCGGCCTCAAGCGCGGCCACCGCCGCCGGGTCCAGGCCCGCGAGGCCGACCGCACCGCGCAGGAGGAGCGCGCCGCCGAGCAGAAGCGCCTCAAGGAGGAGGTCGACGCCCGCGAGCGCCAGCTCGCCGAGGAGCGTCGCCGCCACGAGGAGGAGGCCGCCGAGCTGCGCCGCCAGGCCGACGAGCGCGTCGCCGAGCAGCACGTCGCGACCGAGACCGCCCGCCGCCGGGCCGAGGTCGCCGAGTCCCGCACCGACGGCACGCCCACCGACGTCCGCCGCGACTGACCCGCCCCTCTCCGTCCCGCACGTCACCCCGGGCCGCCTGTCACGGGCCCGGCGCGGGCCGTCGCGTCGACCACCGAGGGCACGCCCGGCCGGCCCACGACGCCGAGCGGGACGGACACCCGCACGACGACCGACCCGTCCTCCCCTGTGCCACAGGCGACCAGCCGCGCCCCGTTGCGGGTCGCCACGTCGGCGGCCGCGGTGCAGTCGGGCGGGCCTCCACCCACGAGCGGACCGGCCGCCGCCAGCGCCCCGAGGTCCGCGGCGGCGCGGGCGCGGTGGACGTCCGTGGCGACCCCGGCGAGGACGAGGCCCCCGGTGGCCACCGCCACGACCGCCCCCGCCGCTCCGACCACGAGCACGGTGGCGCTCACGGGAGGGCCTGACCCGCGTCCTCGCGCCGCGCGACGACGACCGCCTCGGCGGGGGGCACCGTCCCGAGCGTGCCCAGCAACGGCGGACCCGCCGACCGGACCGCCACCTCGACCCGGTCGCCCGCCACCGACACCCCGATGACGGCGTCGCGCGGCGCGACCCGCTGCGCCGCCGCGCGCGCGAGCGCCTCGTCCTCGCCCCGCGCGAGCAGCCTCGCCCCGACCTGGGCGGCGTCCGCGCAGCGCAGCCGGTCGACCCCGAGCTGCAGCGCGGACAGGGCCAGGGCCAGCACGAGGAGGAGCGCCGGGACGGCCACGGCCAGCTCGGCCGTGACCGCCCCGCGCTCGGACCGACGACCGGTCACGTCCCGAGCGCCGACACGATGATGCTCGTCAGCGCACCCTTGACCGGGCCGGACTTGACCACCACCAGCAGCAGCGCCGCGAACGCGACCGCGGCGACGGTGCCGACGGCGTACTCGGCCGTCGTCATCCCGGCCTCGCCGCGCGGCACCCGACGGACCACCCTCCCGACCAACCGAACCACCCGTGCTCCCATCGGAGACCTCCCTGCGTCCGGGGCGCGACCGCTCGCGCCCTCCTCGCCCCACCGTCGCCCGCCGCGGTCCGCGGGTCGAGGGGCGCCGGCCGATCTGTGGACGACGGCGGCGCGTCGGTGCCCCTGTGGACGACGCGCCGGGTGCGCCGGCCCGGCACCCGTCGGCATCCGGGCGTCAGCCCCAGCGGGAGAGCAGCGTGAGGACGACGGGCACGACCGTCGTCGCGACGAACCCCGGGAGGAAGCACAGCCCGAGCGGCAGCACGAGCAGCACACCGGCCCGGGCGCCCGCGGCCTCCAGGCGGCGGGACTCGGCGACGCGCATCCGGTCCGCCGCGTGCTCCACGAGGTCCGCGGGCGGCGCCCCGGCGGACGCGGCGGCGTGCCACGCCGCCGCGGCGGGCGCCCACCCCGGGCCGACCCGGGCCCAGGCGCGGTCCGTGGGTTCGCCCCAGCGCTGCGCGGCCGCGACGACGCCGAGGGCGCTGCCGGCCGGCCCGTCGTCGACGGCCGCGACGGTCTCGAGGGCCTCGACCACCCCGCCACCGCCCCGGACGACGGCCGCGAGCAGGAGCAGGGCCGTCGCCGCCTCCTCGACCGTCGCCGGGGCCGACCCGTCGGGCCGTCGGTCCCGTGGCCGCCGCGGCCACGGGGCGCCCCGTCGGCGCCGCAGCAGCAGCAGGGCGAGCGCGGACGCGAGGGCCGCGAGGGCCGCGAGCAGCATCAGGTGCTCCCGTCGGTGCGGCCCGGTCGCCCGGCCGCCCCGACGAGGCGACGCGCCCACGCCCAGCCCGCGAGCGTCAGCAGGGCGCCGACGCCGGCGGAGAGCCGGGCCGCGGGCGTCGCGTAGAGGACGGCCGGTGACAGGCCCAGGGCGAGGCCCACGGCCGGCCCGACCAGCGGCAGTGCGGTGAGGACGCGCATCGAGGCCCGGGGCCCGGCGAGCGTCGCATCCCGGAGGTCGCGCGCCGTCGAGCGCGCGCGCAGCGACGCGGCCGCCGCGGCCGTCGTGTGCGCGGCACCCGCCCCGGTGCCCTCGGACAGGCTCCAGGCCCGGGCGAGCAGCCGCAGGTCCTCGCCCGTCCGCGGCGGAAGGTCCACGGACGGCGCCGTGAGGGCACCGGCCACGCCGTCACCGCGCGCCACGGCCGCCTCCAGGTGCGACGGCAGCCACGGCGCGGCCGCCACCACGCCGGGAGAGCGGGCCGCCACGAGCGCGGCCGCGGCCAGGGGCACGCCGGCGCGCAGCGCGACCGCGGCCACCTCGGCCACCTCCGCCACCCAGGACTCCTCCCCGCGCCGCCTGAACCCGGGCACCGACCGCGTGGAGGGCAACCCGGACCGTTCGCGTCCGCTCGGGCCCCGCCCGGCACCGGCGGAGTCGAGCGCGGGTCCGGGCCACGCCAGCAGGACCGCGGACACGACGAGGAGCGCGGCGACGAGGATCACCCCACCCCCTGTGGCAGGGGGCCGGTGCCCGGCGGCAGGAGCGCCGCGAGCTGCGGCCACGCCGGGCCGGCCCGGGCGCCCGCCGGCCCGTCCTCCAGCGCCACGGCCACCCGGACGAACCCGTCGGCGCCCGGTCGCAGCACCCCGACCGACCCGACCCGCCGGCCGCCCCCGTCACGCACGACGTGGACCACGGCGTGCAGGGCACCGCGCAGCTGGGCGTGCACCGCGGCCCGGGGCATCCCGACGAGCGAGGCGAGCGCCTCGAGGCGGGCCGGGACCTCCTCGGGGCCGTTGGCGTGCAGCGTCCCTGCCCCACCCTCGTGCCCGGTGTTGAGGGCGGCGAGCAGGTCGCGAACCTCGCCGCCGCGTACCTCGCCGACCACGAGGCGGTCCGGGCGCATCCGCAGCGCCTGCCGGACGAGCACCGACAGCGAGACCTCTCCGGCGCCCTCGACGTTGGCCGACCGTCCCTGCAGCCGCACGACGTGGGGGTGGAGCGGGTCGAGCTCGCGCACGTCCTCGACGACGACGATCCGCTCGGTGGCAGGACACTGCGCGAGCAGCGCGCCGAGGACGGTGGTCTTGCCGGCTCCGGTGCCGCCCGTGACGAGCAGGCTGCGCCGGGCCGCGACGAGCCCGCCCAGCACCGCTGCGGTCGCGGCGTCCGCCATCCCGTGCTCGACGAGCGAGGGCACCCCGGGGAGCCGCCGCCGGGGGATGCGCAGGCTGAGGTGCGCGCCGTCCTCGACGAGCGGCGGCAGGACTGCGTGGAGACGCACGCCCCCGGGCAGGAGGCCGTCGACCCACGGCTGGGCGTCGTCGAGCCGGCGGCCGGCCAGCCCGGCGAGCCGGGTCGCCAACGGCCGCACCCCGGCCCGCGGGACGCGGACGTCCGCGGCGTGGACGCCGTCACCGCGGTCGACCCACACGGAGCCGTCGCCGTTGACGAGGACGTCGGTGACCGCATGGTCCTCAAGGAGCGGGGCGAGGGGCCCCAGGCCGACGAGAGCGACCTCGAGCTCGCGACCGGCGCGGGCCCCACCCTCGTGCCCGAGCAGCGACACCGAGGCCCGGGCGACCGCGGCGATGCGGGCCGGGGTCGGCCCCTCCCCCGCGGCGATGGATCGCTCGACGGGGCCGGCGAACCGGACGGGCGGCGCCGGGCCCCGGCGACCGCCGGGCCTCACGACGCCTCCGCGAATGCCGCGGCGACGGCCTCGGCACACCGGCGCAGGGCCCCTCGGGTGCTGCCCGGCCACAGTCCTCGCTCGGCCTCGCGCTCCACCTGCGGGTCGTCCGGGAGGTGGTGCAGGTGCGGAACCCCGAAGTGGTGGCGAAGGTCGTCGAGCACCGCCTCGTCCGGGCGGGGCCCCCGGGTGACGAGCCGGAGCCCGGGCGTCTCCACACAGCCGTCGGCGACGTCGACGAGGTGGCCGACGAGGGCGTCCGCGTCGGCCAGCCGCCGTGTCTGCAACCCCGCGAGGACGACGACGAGGCCGGACCGGGGCAGGAGGTCGGACAGGTGGGGCGAGGCGGCGGGGAGGTCGACGACGACCGGTTCGCCGCCCTCGGCGAGGCAGGTGAGGGTGTCCGTCACCGCCTCGGGCGGGAGGTCGCGGGTCGAGGCCCCCGAGGCCGCGAGGACCCGGGCCCCGGACTCGGCCGGGAAACCGTCGAGGAGCGGCCGGGCGGGTGCGGTCCCCCGCAGGCGGGCGAGCGCCGCCCACCGATGGCCCGGCAGGTGCTCCACCCCGGCCGTGACGTCCAGGCCGCCGCGCCCGACATCGAGGTCGACGACGGTCGCGCCGCCGTGCGTCCCGGCGAGGCGCCGCCCGACGGCCAGGGCGAGGCTGCTGGCGCCGAGCCCGCCCGAGGCGCCGACGACGAGGAGGAGGGGTGCACGTGCGTCCATGGCGGCAGGCTGGCCCGCCGGCTCCTCGGCCCACCAGGGGTCCGCGCGCATCTGTGGACGAGCGCGCCCGCGTCCCTCACCTGTGGACGACCGAGGGCTGGGTGCGCAAGTGACCGGGTCCGGACATGGGACGGCCCCGGTCGGGGGCGGGGTCCCCGCGACCCGGGGCAGGGATGGGTGTGACCGGGCCCGGACATGGGACGGCCCCGGTCGGGGGGACAACCGGGGCCGTCGGCGAGCCGAGCTCCGGGGGGGAGAAGCCGGTTCGCCGGTCGCTCAACCCCGAAGGGGAGCGAGTGAGTACATCGTGACCCATGGATGGCCTCGCGCGCAAGCCCGGCGCATCGACTACGGAAAAGTACCTGAGAATGTCCTCAGGAATGCGGGATCCGTAGGTTTTGTCCGGCTTCTGCCACGATTGCCGACAGTTTGTCCCCGCCCATTCGTGATCGACACCGTCCACCGGCCGAGCACGAGTTCCGGCGGCCTGCTGCACCCCGGTTCGTGCACGAGACCCCGCCTCGGAACCGGGGTCTCGTGGACATCTCGGGGTCACCCCGACATGTGGAGGAGGGAGGGGCGCGAGGGGTGGCGACGACGGGCCGGGCCGGGCGCACGACGACGCCCCCGTCGGGGGACGAGGGCGTCGTCCTGCCGCGGTCTCCGGGCGACCAGGCGTGCTGTCGTGCCGTGGCCGTGGGACGAGCCCGACGGCAACCGGTCCATCAGTGGACTGCCCGCGCGTGGGTACCCGTCGTCCGCGGTAGGTCTGGCGTGAGGGCCGGGGCCCTCACCACCAGTTGTACTCCTGCGCACCGCCGCCGACAACCGGTCGCGACGGACCGGGTGGGGCTCAGCCGAGGCGGCCGGCGAGCACGGCGTCGGCGACGAGCACGCCCTCGTCGGCGGCGGCGTGGACCGCGGTGCAGCAGTGCGAGACCCAGAGGCCGACGCCCGCCGCGTCCCCGCGTCCGTAGGCCGCGAGCGCGCCGAGGTAGGCCGCGCCACCGCCGGCCGCGTGCCCGGCCTCGGTCACCGCGACACCGGTCGGGTCCAGGCCACCGGCGTGGACGACGGCCCGGTCGAGGGCGCGGGCGACGACCGCGTTGCCCCGGACGAACGGGCGGACCGTCGCGAGCTCGGCGTGGACGACGGCCGCCGCGACGACGACGGGCAGGCGCGGGAGGGCGAGCAGCACCTCGGCGACCCCCCGCAGCCGACCGGCGACCTCGACGGCGGCCGGCGCCGGGCCGAGGTCGGTCAGCTCGCCGCAGTCCTCGCCGGGCAGCCGCGGGCGACCCAGGGCGTCGTCGGGCACGAGGCCGGCCGCGGCCACCGTGTGCAGCCGGGCGAGCGCCTGGGCCGGGGCGCGCAGGACGAGGGCCTCGACGTGCTCGGTCTCGGCGGTGGCCGCCACCGCGCCGCGCGCCACGCGCTCGACGGGGTCGGGCTGCGGCGTCCAGGTCGCCGCGCCGCGGACGATGTCGCGGACGGCGTCGAGCGGGACCGTCGCGCCCTCGAGCCCGGCGCTCGCGACGGCGCCCCGCACCCGGGACTCGGCCGCGGCCTCCGCGGTACGGCGGCGCAGCGCGTTGTGCCAGCGCAGGCGGGTGCACGCCTCGCGGGCGGCCTCGACCTGCTCGGGCAGCCCCGGCAGCTCGGCGAGCCGGGCGACGGCCTCGACGGCGGGCGACGGGCCGGACGGCGGGGCAGCAGGCACGCGCGCAGCCTAGCCAGCGGGGTCGACGAGGCCCCCGGCCGGGACCCGGATGCCCGCCAGCTGCCGGGCGCGGGCGACGAGCCGTCCGGTGGAGTCCCACACGTCGGCGTCCTCGACGTAGACCGAGCCGGCGACGGCGTCGGCGCGCAGGGCGACCTGCAGCCACCCCGGCGCGGGCCGGCCGAGCACCTGCCCGCTCATCTCGTACGTCGGGGCCCAGCCCGCGACCCCGAGGTCGAAGGCGACGGGCATGAGGCAGTCGACGACGAAGGGCAGCATCGCGACGTCGGGCTCGCGGCCGTCGGCCATCCGCACCCAGGCGCGCAGCTCGCCGCGCCCGGTCGGGCGTCCCACGGCGAACCCGGCCGTCGCGGGGTCGACGCGCACGTCGAGGCGGTCGAGCAGCGTGATGCCCTCACCGGGACCTCCGGCCTCGCGCCGCGCCGGCACGCAGGCCTCGGGCGGCGGCATCGCGGGCGCCGCGGGCCAGCGGTGCCCCGGCTCGGCGGTCACCGAGAGGTCGCCGAGCGTGGCGGTGACCCTGGCGCGCTCGACCGGCCCGTCACCGGCGTCCTGGAGCAGGCGCACCGCCCCGGTCGACACGGAGCGGCCGACGCGCAGCACCTCGGCGCGCACCTCGACCGGGCCGGGCTGCGCCGCCGAGAGGAAGAAGGTGCTCCACGCGAGGACGTCGGGATGCCCCGCCCCCGCCGGTCCCTCGACGAGCGCGCGCGCCCCGAGCGCCATGAGCACGCCGCCGTTGACCGCCGCACCGACGACCCATCCGTCGCCGAGCTCGCCGACCCCCACGGCCTCACCCGCGCCCACGGTCGCCGGCCCGTCGGGCCAGGACAGCCGCAGCACCTCGTCGAGCTCGCCCACGCACCACACCTCTTCGTCGCTCTGCCGCACCGGACCCCGCGAGCCTAGGGTGTGCCCATGACGGGCAGCATCCACTGGCCGACGGCGGTGCTCGTCGCCGGGACGATGCTGCTGCTCTGGCTCGGTGTCGCGCTCCTGCGGCGCAGCCGGCGGCGCGGCTTCATCTCCGAGACCGACCGCGCGACGTACGCCACGCTGCACACCGCCTCGCTCGCCTCGCGCCACCTCGCGGACGGCCTCACCCCCGAGTCGGCCGAGCGCGCCGGGCGCCACCTCCTGTCCATCCTCGGCGCCCACGCCGTGTCGCTCGCGACGCCCGGCAGCGTGCTGTCGTGGACCGGTACCGGCGAGCACCACCGCGACCTCGCCGTGCCCCTCGGCGAGCAGACCCTCGAGACCGGCCGCACCGTCGCGCACGGCCCCGACACCGTCGGCTGCTCCGACCCCGACTGCCCGGTGCGGATGGCCGTCACGGCGCCGCTCGTCTCGGACGACCTCGTCGTCGGCACCCTCACGGCGTGGACCGCGTACTCCTCCCCCGGCCTGACCCGCGCGACCCAGGAGGTCGCCGCGTGGGTCTCGAGCCAGCTCGCCCTCGCCGAGCTCGCGCGCACCCGCGGGCAGGTCGTCGAGGCCGAGCTGCGGGCGCTGCGGGCGCAGATCAGCCCGCACTTCATCTACAACAGCCTGGCGGCGATCGCCTCGTTCGTGCGCACCGACCCCGACCGCGCCCGCGAGCTGCTGCTCGACTTCGCCGACTTCACCCGGTACGCGCTGCGCACCGGCGGCACGTTCACGACGCTCGCCGAGGAGCTGCGCAACGTCGAGCGCTACCTCGTCCTCGAGCAGGCGCGCTTCGGCGACCGGCTCCAGGTGTCGCTCCTCGTCGCGCCGGAGGTGCTCACCGTCACCGTCCCCTACCTCGCGGTGCAGCCCCTCGTGGAGAACGCGGTCCGCCACGGGCTCGCGACGAAGGAGGGGCCGGGGCACGTGAGCATCACCGCGACCGACCTCGGCACCGAGGCCGAGATCGCCATCGAGGACGACGGCGTCGGCACCGACCCCGAGCACGTCCGGACCATCCTCGACGGCGCCCGGGCCACCGACTCGGTGGGCCTCGGCAACGTCGACGCGCGGCTGCGGCAGGTCTACGGCGACGAGTTCGGGCTCGTCGTCGAGACCGCCCCGGGGGCCGGGACGCGGGTCAGCTTCCGTGTGCCGAAGTTCGCACCCGGGGTCCACGCACAATCCTGACCGGTGGCCTAGGCTGCCCGGCATGTCCGCGGAGCGGGGGCTGGTGGTGCTCGTCGTCGACGACGAGCTCCCCGCGCTGTCCGAGCTCGGGTACCTCCTCGAGCGCGACGAGCGCGTCGCCGAGGTCATCACCGCGAGCAGCGGCACCGAGGCGCTCCAGGTGCTCGACGCCCGCGACGTCGACGTCGTCTTCAGCGACATCTCGATGCCCGGCCTGGACGGGATGGCCCTCGCGCGGGTCATCAGCCGGTTCAGCGAGCGGCCGCAGGTCGTGTTCGTCACCGCGCACGAGCGGCACGCCGTCGACGCCTTCGCGCTCGACGTCACCGACTACGTCATGAAGCCGGTCCGCGACCAGCGCATCGCCGAGGCCGTCCGCCGCGTCGTCGAACAGCGCGAGCGCGGCAGCGCCCGTCCAACGGCCGATGCGCCGCCCGCCGCCCCGGCGGTCGAGGACGAGACCATCCCCGTCGAGCTCGGCGGCGTCACCCGCTTCATCACGCGCAGCCAGATCCGCTACGCCCAGGCGCACGGCGACTACGCCCGCCTGCACACCGAGGCCGGCAGCCACCTCGTCCGCGTGCCGCTCAGCCTCCTCGAGGAGAAGTGGGCGGACTTCGGCTTCGTCCGCATCCACCGCAGCACCCTCGTCGCGCTCCCCCACGTCTCCGAGGTCCGGATGGACCACGGCCGCTGCTCGGTGCTCGTCGGTCGCGTCGAGCTGCAGGTCAGCCGCCGCCACACCAAGGAGCTGCGCGACACCCTCCTGCGCCGCCCGCTCGGCGAGCGCCACGCCGGGGACTGACCGGTGAGCACGCCCGCGCAGCCCCCGCCGCGGGTGCGGGTCACGAGCTCGCGCCGCGGCGCCGCCCCGCTGCGCTCGCGTCCGCCGGCCCGCGACATCGACGAACAGACCGAGCTCGGCGACGTCTACCTCGAGGGCCTGATGCGGGCCCAGCTGCGCCTCTCGCTGGCCGTCCTCGCGATCACCGTCGCGGGGCTGACCGCGCTCCCCGTCGTCCTCCTCCTCGTGCCCGCGACCCGCGGGGTGACCGTGTTCGGGGTCCCCTTCGCGTGGCTCGTGCTCGGCGTGGCCGTCTACCCGGCGGCCTGGGTGGTGGCCCGCTGGTACACCCGGCAGAGCGAGCGCGTCGAGTCGGACTTCGTCGACGTCGTCGAGGACCCGTGAGCCAGCCGCTGTCGCTCGCCGCCGTCGTCGCGGTGTGCCTGACGACCCTCGCCGTCGGCGGCCTCGGGCTGCGCCTCTCGCGCCGCACGAGCGACTTCTACGTCGCGGGCCGCACGGTGTCGCCGCGCCTCAACGCGTCGGCCATCGGCGGCGAGTACCTGTCGGCGGCGAGCTTCCTCGGGGTCGCCGGCCTGGTCTACGGCGGCGGGGTCGACCTCCTCTGGCTGCCGGTCGGGTACACGCTCGGCTACCTCGTGCTCCTCGTGATGGTCGCCGCCCCGATGCGCCGCTCCGGTGCGTACACGCTGCCCGACTTCGCCGAGGCCCGGTTGGGGTCCAAGGCGATCCGCCGCGTCTCGTCGGTCCTCGTGCTCGCCATCGGGTGGCTCTACCTCGTGCCGCAGTTCCAGGGCGCGAGCCTGACGCTCACCCTCGTCACCGGCGCCCCCGAGTGGGTCGGCGGGCTCGTCGTCATGGTCGTCATCGCCGCGGCCGTCGGCGCCGGCGGGATGCGCTCGATCACCTTCGTCCAGGCCGTGCAGTACTGGGTCAAGCTCACCGCGCTCGCGGTGCCGGCGTTCGTCCTGCTGCTCCTGTGGTTCCGCGACGGCCACCCCGCGCCGGTCGTCCCGCCGGAGTGGAGCATCCCCCTGACGCCCACCGGCCCCGAGGACCACCCCGTCTACCGCAACGCCTCGACCGTCCTCGCCCTCTGCCTCGGCACGATGGGCCTGCCGCACGTGCTCGTCCGGTACTACACGAACCCCGACGGCGTCGGCGCGCGCCGCACGACCGTCACGGTCATCGCCCTGCTCGGCACCTTCTACCTCATCCCCCCGGTCTACGGGATGCTCGGCCGGGTCGCCTTCCCCTCCCTGCCCGACGGGATGCGCTCGGACTCGGTCGTGCTCCGGCTGCCCGGCGAGCTCGTCGGCGGTCTCGGCGGTGACCTCCTCACCGCGATGCTCGCGGGGGGCGCGTTCGCGGCGTTCCTGTCGACGGCGTCCGGCCTCGCGATGTCGGTGACCGGCGTCATCGACCAGGAGCTGCTGCGCCCCCGGCTCGCGCGGTTCACCGGCGGCGACGCCCCGGGCGTCCGTGGCTTCCGGTTCGCCGCCGTCGTCGGCGTGGTCGTCCCCTACGTCGTCAGCCGCGTGGCCGAGCCGCTCGGTGTCGCGACGACGGTCGGGCTCGCGTTCGCCGTGGCCGCCGCGACCTTCGCCCCGCTCATCATGCTCGGGGTCTGGTGGCGGCGGCTGTCGACGACCGGTGCGCTGGCCGGGCTGCTCGTCGGCGGCGGCGCCACCGTCTCGGCGCTCGCGCTGACGATGACCACGAGCCACCTCGGTGGATGGCCCGCCGCGCTGCTCGCGAACCCGGCGCTGTGGGCGGTGCCGCTGGCCTTCGCGACGGCCGTGCTCGTGTCGTACGCGACGCCGGGCCGCGTGCCGGCGTCGACGACCCGCATCCTCGTGCGGCTGCACACGCCGGAACGGGTCCGGTTGGCGCGCAGCCGCGTCCGGGACTGACCCCACGATCGACCCCACCGCCGGCTCTCCTGCGAACGTGTGTGAAATCGCCGGGGACCCCCGGCGGTTTCACACGCGTTCGCGGGAGGTCGAGCCGGCCGAGCGGTCAGGCCACCGCGTCGCGCCCCGCCACGAAGGCCTCGACGCAGCGCCGCACGTCGGCCTCCGAGTGCGCCGCCGACAGCTGCACCCGGATGCGCGCTTTGCCTCGCGGGACGACCGGGAAGCTGAAGGCGATGACGTACACGCCGTTCGCGAGCATGTGGTCGGCGATCTGCGTCGCCTGGCGCGCGCCGTCGTCGCCGGGGAACATCACGGGGACGATCGGGTGGCTGCCCGGCAGGAGGTCGAAGCCGGCCTCGTCCATCAGCTCCCGGAAGAGGGATGCGTTGCGCCGCAGCGTCTCCCGGGCGTCGTCGGACGAGGCGACGAGGTCGAGCGCGGCGAGCGAGCCGGCGACGACCGCCGGCGCGACGGAGTTGGAGAACAGGTACGGGCGGGAGCGCTGGCGCAGCAGCTCGACGACCTCGCGGTGGCTCGCGACGTAGCCGCCGGACGCGCCGCCGAGGGCCTTGCCGAGCGTGCCCGTGAGGATGTCGACGCGGTCGCGTACTCCGAACAGCTCGGGGGTGCCGCCGCCGTGCTGCCCGACGAAGCCCACCGCGTGGCTGTCGTCGACGAGGACCATCGCCTCGAACTCCTCGGCGAGGTCGCAGATCTCGTCGAGCGGCGCGTACGAGCCGTCCATCGAGAAGACGCCGTCGGTGACGACGCACACGCGGCGGGCGCCGGCCTCGCGCGCGGCGACGAGCTGGGCGCGCAGGTCGTCCATGTCGGCGTTCTTGTAGCGGTAGCGCGCCGCCTTCGACAGGCGCACGCCGTCGATGATCGAGGCGTGGTTGAGCTCGTCGGAGACGATCGCGTCCTCGGCGCCGAAGAGCACCTCGAAGACACCGCCGTTGGCGTCGAAGCACGAGCTGTAGAGGATCGTCGCCTCGGTGCCGAGGAACTCCGAGAGGCGGCGCTCGAGCTCGGTGTGCTGCGTCTGGGTGCCGCAGATGAAGCGGACCGAGGCCATCCCGAAGCCCCAGGTGTCGAGGGCGGCCTTGGAGGCGCCGACGACCGCCTCGTGGTCGGCCAGGCCGAGGTAGTTGTTGGCGCAGAAGTTGAGCGACTCCCCCGCCGTGGTCCCGACGTGCGCCGACTGCGGCGTCGTGATCTCGCGCTCGCGCTTGGTGAGCCCGGCGTCCTCGATCTCCTGCAGCGTCGCCTGCAGCTGGTCCTTGACAGCGCCGTACACGGGGGGGCTCCTCACGAGGTCGGGGTCGGGGCGGGCGTCGGGGTGGCCGACCGATCCAGCCTAGGCCCGCCGGCACATCGGTCGTCCCCCGCCGGCCCACGTCCTCGACAACCTCGCACGTGCGGGGTGGGCAGGAGCAGGAAGCCGTCGACGCCCCCGGCGTCAGGACCAGTCGAGGACGACCTTGCCGCCGGTGCCCGAGCGGGTCTCGGCGAACGCCGCCTCCCAGTCCTCGGCAGCGTGCCGGCCGGTGACGACGGACGACACCGCCGAGCGCAGCCGCTCCGACGTCGCGAGCATCGAGCCCATGAGGTACCAGGTCTCGAACATCTCACGGCCGTAGATCCCGCGCAGCGTGATCATGTGCGTGATGACCCGGCCCCAGTCGATGGCGTAGCGGTCCTTGGGCAGCCCGAGCAGCGCCACCTTGCCCCCGTGGTTCATGTTGTCGAGCATCTCCTCGACGGCCACGGGCGACCCGGACATCTCCAGCCCGATGTCGAAGCCCTCGAGCATCCCCAGCTCCGCCTGCGCCGCGCGCAGCGACCCGCCGCGGGCCACGTTGACCCCGCGGTCGGCGCCGGCGGCCTCGGCGAGCGCGAGCCGCTCGTCGGACAGGTCCGTGACGACGATGCGCCGCGCGCCGGCGTGCCGGGCGACGGCGGTGGCCATCACGCCGATCGGGCCGGCCCCGGTGACGACGACGTCCTCGCCGACGACCGGCCACTGCAGCGCCGTGTGGACGGCGTTGCCGAGCGGGTCGAAGAGCGCGCCGAGGTCGGGGTCGAGGTCGGCCGGCTGCACCCAGGCGTTCGTCGCGGGGATGACGACGTAGTCGGCGAAGGCGCCGTCGCGGTTGACCCCGACGCCGACGGTGTTGATGCACAGGTGCCGTCGTCCGGCGCGGCAGTTGCGGCACGTGCCGCAGACGAGGTGCCCCTCACCGGAGACGCGGTCGCCGACGGCCACGTGGTCGACGTCGGCGCCGACCTCGACGACCTCGCCGAAGAACTCGTGCCCGAGGGTCATCGGCGCCTGAACGGTCGCGGCCGCCCACTCGTCCCACTGCTCGAGGTGGAGGTCGGTGCCGCACAGGCCCGCCCGCAGCACCCGGATCTTCACGTCCTTCGGGCCGCACTCGGGCTCGGGCACGTCGACCAGCGACAGCCCCGGACCGGCGGAGACCTTCCTCAGCGCACGCACGGCGCCCATCATGCCGGGGCGACCGCTCGTCGCACCACGCGGCCCGTTCGGCGCACTGTGACCCACCGCACACCGTGGTCGGCGCCCCGCCCACCGACGCGGGGCGCCGCCCGCCGAGGGACCCGGCGCGGGGTCTCGCCAGCGCACCCCCGGGGCGCCCACCCTTGGGGCGTTCCGGGCAGAGCCGCTCGGACCCGACCCTGGAGGTGACCGTGAGCAACGAAGCTCGCACGCAGGCCGAGGACCCGTACCTCGCCCTGCAGACCACGTCGGAGTTCCAGGAGCTGCGCCGCAAGTTCCGGGGCTTCGTGTTCCCGATGACGGCGTTCTTCCTCGCCTGGTACTTCCTCTACGTCCTGCTGTCGATCTTCGCCCCGAGCTTCATGGGCACCAAGGTCGCCGGCAACATCACCATCGGCCTGCTCTTCGGCCTCGGCCAGTTCGTGACGACCTTCGCGATCACGATCATCTACTCGCGCTGGGCCACCCGTGAGTTCGACCCGGCCGCCGACGCCCTCGGCGCGCGCCTCGACGCCGGCAAGGAGCACTGACCATGGCGCTCACCCTCCCGATGGCCGACGCGGCCACGACGGTCGGCTCGCCGGCCCTCAACATCGGCATCTTCGCGGCGTTCGTCGTCGTCACGCTCGTCATCGTCATCCGCGTCGCCGCGGGCAAGAAGACGGCCGAGCAGTACTACACCGCCGCGGGCGCCTTCAACGGCCGCCAGAACGGCATCGCCATCGCCGGCGACTACCTGTCGGCGGCGTCCTTCCTCGGCATCGCCGGCGCCATCGCCCTCCAGGGCTACGACGGCTTCCTCTACTCGATCGGCTTCCTCGTCGCGTGGCTCGTCGCGCTGCTGCTCGTCGCCGAGCTGCTGCGCAACACCGGCCGGTTCACGATGGCCGACGTCCTCAGCTACCGCCTCAAGCAGCGCCCGGTGCGCATCGCGACCGCCATCTCGGTCATCGCGGTGTCGTTCTTCTACCTGCTCGCGCAGATGGCCGGTGCCGGTGGCCTCGTGTCGCTGCTGCTCGGCATCTCGGGCGAGACCGCGCAGGACCTCGTCATCGCGATCGTCGGCGTCATCATGATCGCCTACGTCCTCATCGGCGGGATGAAGGGCACGACCTGGGTGCAGATCATCAAGGCGGTGCTGCTCATCGCGGGCACCTTCGTCATCACGGTCTGGGTGCTCGGCAAGTACTCGTTCAACATCAGCTCGCTCTTCCAGGCCGCGGCCGACAACTCCCCGAAGGCCGGCGAGAAGCTCTTCGAGCCGGGCCTGAAGTACGGCAAGAACCTCACGACGAAGATCGACTTCATCTCGCTGTCGATGGCCCTCGTCCTCGGCACCGCCGGTCTGCCGCACGTGCTCCAGCGCTTCTACACGGTCCCGACGAGCAAGCAGGCCCGCAAGTCGGTCGAGTGGGCCATCTGGCTCATCGGCGGCTTCTACCTGCTGACCCTCGTCGTCGGCTACGGCGCCGCCGCCCTCGTCGGCCCGGCGACGATCAACGCCGCCCCCGGCAAGGCGAACGCGGCCGCCCCGCTGCTCGCCTACGAGCTCGGGGGCTCGGTGCTCCTCGGCATCATCTCGGGTGTCGCCTTCGCCACGATCCTCGCGGTCGTCGCCGGCCTGACCATCACGACGTCGGCGACCTTCGCCCACGACCTCTACAAGGAGGTCTTCAAGCGGGGCCAGAGCTCCCAGGAGCAGGAGGTGCGGGTCGCCCGCACCGCGGCCATCGTCATCGGCATCGTCGCGATCGTGGGCGGCATCTTCGCCAAGAGCCAGAACATCGCGTTCCTCGTGGCGCTCGCCTTCGCCGTCGCGGCGTCGGCCAACCTGCCGACGATCCTCTACTCGCTGTTCTGGAAGGGCTTCAACACCCGCGGCGCCCTGTTCTCCATCTACGGCGGCCTCATCAGCGCGATCGGCCTGATCATCTTCAGCCCGGTCGTCTCCGGCAAGCCGCCGCTGGAGCCGGGCGGACCCAGCCAGTCGATGATCCAGAACACGGCGATCGACTTCCACTGGTTCCCGCTCGACAACCCGGGCCTGGTCTCCATCCCGCTCGCGTTCTTCCTCGGCTGGCTCGGCTCGGTGACGAGCAAGGAGCACAACGCCGCGAAGTACGCCGAGATGGAGGTCCGCTCCCTCACCGGCCACGGCGTCGGCGAGGCGATCGACCACTGACCGGTCGGGTCGGGGGACCGCCTCCCCCGACCCGACCCACCGGCAGCAGCGGCCGCGGGGCTGGAGAGCCCTCCGCGGCCGTTGCGTCGTGTCCGGGGTCTGGCGCGTCGCCCCTCCACCGGCGTATACCGGCGGTGAAGGAGGCAGACCATGTCCACGACCCGACCCGCCCGCCGCCGTTCCTCCGTCACCGCCCGGGGCCGGGTCACGGTCCTCGTCGCGGCGCTCGCCGTCGCGGCCGCTCCCGCCCTCGTCACCGCCACCCCCGCCACGGCGCAGCCCACCGCCGCGAGCGCCTGCTCGACCGCCTGGGGGTCGCTGCCCAGGACCTCGGCCCCGCTCGTGACCGGACGCCTCACGGGGGTCCGGGCGGGCCACCACGCGTGCTACGACCGGCTCGTCGTCGACATGACGGGGGTCGCCCCCGGCTACGACGTGCGCTACGTGAGCAGCGTCCGTGCCGAGGGCTCGGGGTCCGTCGTGCCGGTGGCCGGCGGTGCGCGCCTCGCGGTCGTCGTCAAGAAGGGCGCGACGAGCGTGCCCTCGATGCCGTCGGTCGCCGGCTACCCGACGTTCCGGCAGGTCCGCTGGGCCGGCTCGTTCGAGGGGTACACGACGATCGGGCTCGGGGTGCGGGCCCGCCTGCCGTTCCGGGTCTACACCCTCGAGGACCCCACGACCCGCACGAGCCGCCTCGTCGTCGACGTCGCCCACACGTGGTGAGCGAGCACGGAGCGCGTCGGGGTCAGACCGCGGCGCCGGCCTGCGCGCGCAGCCGGGCGGCGAGGTCGTCGTCGACGGTCTCGAAGAAGGCCCCGACGACGTCCTCGAGCTGCTCGACGCTCTCGGCCCGGAACAGCACCGGCTGGTAGGCGGTGATGTCGTAGTTGAGCGTGCCCATCGCGACGAGGTCGAGCGGGCGGATGTCCATCGACCGGAACTCGTCCATCTCTCCGTAGCTGCTGAGGATGCCGGCGCCGTAGGCCTTGAGCTCGTCGCCGTCGGCCATGACCCCGAACTCCATCGAGAACCAGAAGACGTCGGCGACGAACTTGACGGCCTCGTCGGTCTCGAGGCGGGTCGTCGCCTCGCCGGCGGCCTGCGTCACGGCGGCGAAGCGGGGGCTCGCGAGCTGGTTCCCGTGACCGACGACCTCGTGGAGGATGTCCGGCTCGGGCGTGTAGAGCGGCCGGCTGTCGTGCCGCAGGTACTGCGTCGAGCTGAAGACCCGGCGGCCGAGGTCGCGGTAGAAGTCGCGCAGCGGGACCAGGCCCGGCGCGCACGTGTAGGACCAGCCGGTGAGCGGCAGGAGGCGCTCGGTCACCTCGTGCAGCTGCGGCACGTGGTCGACCGGCAGGTCGAGGGCGGCCTTGCCACGGAGGAACTCCGGGTGGGCGTAGCGCTCGTGCTTCGGCGCCAGCTCGGTGCTCACGGTGCGCCAGACGGCGTGCTCGGCCTCGGTGTACTCGATCGTCGGGACGGGGTCCCCGGGGCGGTGGGCCAGCGACACGGCGGCGATCTCGCCTCGGCGCCGCAGGTAGGCCTCGTCGTGCAGCCCGGGGTGGTTGTCCGACAGGTGCACCCTGACGGTGCCGTCGTCCTCGGTCGTCACGGCCGAGTACAGCTGTCCTTCCTCGAACACCGCGCTCACCTCCTCGTGAGTGGTCGTGGCCTCGTGGGCCGGACCTCCACGGAAGCATGCGATCGCGCAGAGCGGAACCCTTGACCCCGCTCCTGGGCAACGAGCGCACATTTTCGCCACCCCGTTCCGCGTGTCGCTGCACATCCTGTCCAGTCGTCGCCCGGGCCGCCTTCACCTCGCCCCGCCGCGTCCATCTCACCTCGCCGCCGCCACCTCGCCCCGCCGCCCGTCACGGCACCCCGGCACGGCGAGACACCACCCCGAGGATCCGCTCGGCGCGCCGCACACCCCGCTGGACCGGTCCCTCCGGACGGACGGTTGCCTCGCTCGCCCGCGTCGGGTTGGCTGTGGCCGTACCCGCCACTCGACGACGAGGAGGACCCGTGACCGACGACAGCCTGTCGAGCCACCTGCACGAGCTGGACCTGAGCCCCGACCCGGCGTTCACCGCGCAGGCCAACGGCACCGCGGAGATGTACGACGAGGCCGCGGCCGACCACGAGGGCTTCTGGGCGCGGCAGGCGCGCGAGCGGATCACCTGGGCCAAGGAGTTCGACACCACGCTCGACTGGAGCGAGGCCCCCTTCGCGAAGTGGTTCGTCGGTGGCGAGCTCAACGTCGCCTACAACTGCGTCGACCGCCACGTCGAGGCCGGGAACGGCGACCGTGTCGCCATCCACTTCGAGGGCGAGCAGGGCGACACCCGCACCATCACCTACGCCGACCTCCAGCGCGAGGTGAGCAAGGCCGCCAACGCGCTGGCCTCGCTCGGCGTCTCGACCGGCGACCGTGTCGCGGTCTACATGCCGATGATCCCCGAGACGGTCTTCACGATGCTCGCCTGCGCGCGCCTCGGGGCCCCGCACTCGGTGATCTTCGGCGGCTTCTCGGCCGAGGCGCTGCACACCCGCATCGCCGACGCCGAGGCCAAGGTCGTCGTGACGACAGACGGCCAGTGGCGCCGCGGCAAGCCGGCGCCGCTCAAGGCCGCCGTCGACGCCGCCATCCACCACGGCGACGACGCCTCCCCCGTCGAGAAGGTGCTCGTCGTCAAGCGCACCGACACCGAGGTCGAGTGGGACGACGAGCGCGACGTCTGGTGGCACGACCTCGTCGAGGGCCAGCCCGACACGCACGAGGCGGTGCCGGTCGACAGCGAGCACCCGCTCTTCATCCTCTACACCTCCGGGACGACCGGGAAGCCGAAGGGCATCTTCCACACGACCGGCGGCTACCTCACGCAGGCCGCGTACACGAACGCCGTCGTCCACGACCTGCACCCCGAGACCGACGTCTACTGGTGCACCGCCGACGTCGGCTGGGTCACCGGCCACAGCTACATCGTCTACGGGCCGCTGGCCAACGGCGCGACCCAGGTGCTCTACGAGGGCACCCCGGACAGCCCGCACCAGGGCCGCTGGTGGGAGATCGTCGAGAAGTACAAGGTCTCGATCCTCTACACGGCGCCGACCGCGATCCGCACGTTCATGAAGTGGGGCACCGACATCCCCGCCAAGTACGACATGTCCTCGATCCGCGTCCTGGGCAGCGTCGGCGAGCCGATCAACCCCGAGGCCTGGCTCTGGTACCGCAAGCACGTCGGCGGCGACCGGGCGCCGATCGTCGACACGTGGTGGCAGACCGAGACGGGCGCGATCATGATCAGCCCGCTGCCCGGTGTGACGACGCTCGAGCCGGGCTCGGCGCAGCGGCCCATCCCGGGCATCTCCGCCGAGATCCTCGACGACGACGGCAACCCGTTCACCGAGGGCGAGAAGGTCGGCTACCTCGTCCTCACGAAGCCGTGGCCCTCGATGCTGCGCGGCATCTGGGGCGACCCGGAGCGCTACAAGGAGACGTACTGGTCGCGGTTCGGGCCGAAGTACTACTTCGCGGGCGACGGCGCCAAGTACGACGACAAGGGCAACATCTGGCTGCTCGGTCGCGTCGACGACGTCATGAACGTCTCCGGCCACCGCCTCTCCACGGCCGAGATCGAGTCGGCCCTCGTGTCGCACCCGTCGGTCGCCGAGGCCGCGGTCGTCGGCGCCGCCGACGAGACGACCGGCCAGGCGGTCTGCGCCTTCGTCATCCTCCGGGGCGGCGCGACCGACCAGGGCGAGGAGACCGTCCAGGAGCTGCGCAACCACGTGGCGAAGGAGATCGGCCCGATCGCCAAGCCGCGCCAGGTGATGATCGTCCAGGAGCTGCCCAAGACCCGCTCGGGCAAGATCATGCGCCGCCTGCTCAAGGACGTCGCCGAGAACCGCGAGGTCGGGGATGTCACGACGCTCGCCGACAGCTCGGTGATGAACCTCATCAAGCAGGGGATGTCCTCCGGCTCCGACTGACGCCGGACCCTCCGGACGACGGGGCGCCACCCACGGCGGGTGGCGCCCCGTCGCGCGTCCTCCTCCGCGGCCCACGCCTCGACGGGCGGGCGTCCGGCCCGTGGCCGACCGGGAGGGGTCCGCCCGCGCCCCGGTAGACTCGGACGCGGTGCGCCGGGAAGTCTGGTCGGCAACGACCTCGCCGCGCCCGCCCGCGGCCACGCCCCGTCCGTCAGGAGCCGCCCGATGACCTCCGCACCGCCCGGCCGCCGCCCCGAGGGCCACCGCCTCCTCTCCCGCCCCTCGACCTGGGCCGAGACCCAGTTCGTCGCCAACGCCCTGCGCACCGAGACCATCGGCGGCGCCGTGCTCCTCGGCGCCGCGGTCGTCGCGATCATCCTCGCCAACAGCCCGCTGAGCGACGCCTACTTCTCCTTGCGCGACACCGAGATCGGCACCGACTGGTTCCACCTGCGGCTCAGCCTCGGCCACTGGGCGGCCGACGGCCTGCTCGCGATCTTCTTCTTCGTCGCCGGGCTCGAGCTCAAGCGCGAGTTCCTCGTCGGCGACCTCCGCTCACCGGCCAAGGCGGCCGTGCCGGTCGTCGCGGCGTTCTGCGGCGTCGCCGTCCCCGCCGTCGTCTTCGTCGGCGTCGTCACCCTCATGGGGGGCGAGGGGGACGCGCTGCAGGGCTGGGCCATCCCGACGGCGACCGACATCGCCTTCGCCCTCGCCGTGCTCGCCGTCATCGGCTCCCACCTGCCGTCCGGGCTGCGCTCGTTCCTCCTGACGCTCGCCGTCGTCGACGACCTCATCGCCATCACGATCATCGCGGTCTTCTACACCTCCGACCTCGACCCCGTGATGCTCCTCCTCGCGCTCGTGCCGCTCGCCGCGTTCGCGGCCCTCGTCCAGCGCCGGATCGCGGCCTGGTGGCTGCTCGTGCCGCTCGCCGCGATCACCTGGGCCTTCGTCCACGCCTCCGGCGTCCACGCCACCGTGGCCGGCGTCCTCCTCGGGCTCGTCGTGCCGGTCCGCCCGCGCAAGCGGGGTGTGCCCGCGGTGAGCACGCTGCCGGCCGACACCGACGTCGCGCACCGCTTCGAGCACCGCATCCGCCCGCTGTCGGCCGGCGTCGCGGTGCCCGTGTTCGCGTTCTTCGCCTCCGGCGTGGCCGTGCTCGGCGGCGGCTTCGGCGAGACGCTGCGCGACCCGGTGGCCATCGGCGTCGTCGCCGGCCTCGTCGTCGGCAAGCTCGTCGGCGTCCTCGGGTCGACCTACCTCATGGCCCGGTTCACCCGCGCGCAGCTCGACGACGACCTCGCGTGGTCCGACATCGCCGGCCTCGCCATCCTCACCGGGGTCGGGTTCACCGTCTCGCTGCTCGTCGGCGAGCTCGCCTTCGGGGCCGGCTCCGCCCGCGACGAGCACGTCAAGCTCGGCATCCTCATCGGGTCGCTCACGGCGGCCGCGCTCGCCTCGGTCATCCTCCGGCGTCGCAACGCCGTCTACCGGCGCATCCACGAGCAGGAGACCCGCGACGACGACGGCGACGGCGTGCCCGACTGCTTCCAGGAGGAGCACGCGGGCCCCGGCTCCTCCGGCACTCGGTAAGGTCGAGCCGTACCGCTCCGCAGGACCCACGACACGAGCTGAGGACGCATGGCACCCGAGAGCACCGAGCGCACCATCGGACAGCTCGTCGCCGACGCGACGCACGACCTCCAGGGCATCGTCAAGGGTGAGATCGCCCTGGCCAAGGCCGAGGTCGCGCAGGGCGCCAAGAAGGTCGGCGTCGGGGCCGGGCTGCTCGGCGGCGCCGCGTTCGTCGGGGTCCTCGGCCTCGTCTTCCTCTTCCACACCCTCGCCCAGGTCCTCGCGATCTGGCTGCCCCTGTGGGCCGGCTACCTCATCGTCACCGTGCTGATGTTCGTCGTCGCCGGCGTGCTCGCCCTCCTCGGCAAGAACGCGCTGCAGAAGGCGAAGCCCGCGCCCGAGAAGGCCATCGCGCAGGGCAAGGAGACGGTGGCCGCGCTCAAGCACCAGGGCTGAGCGCCGGCCGGTCCGCTCAGGCCGCCCCGCGGCACTGGCCGGTCGACACCGTCGGGTCGCCGACGGAGGAGCCGCGCACGACGGGTGCGAGCTCCGAGTACGTCATCGCGTAGCCGGTCTGCGGGTCGTCGAGCGAGGTCGCGAAGACCATCCCGACGACGTGGCCCTCGGGGTCCACCATCGGGCCGCCCGAGGCACCGCGGCGGACCTCCGCCCGCAGCGAGTAGATCTCGCGGACCGTGCCCGCGCCACCGTAGATGTCGCCGCCCTTCGCCTCGAGGACGCTGCGGACCCGGGCCGGCCCGACCCAGAGGCCGCGGTCGCCCGGGAAGCCCGCGAGGACGGCGTCGTCGCCCCGCCCGAGGGCGTCGCCCCGGGTCAGCGCGGGCGCGTCGAGCCGCGAGGTGACGACGACGGCGACGTCGCGGTCGGGGTCGAAGCGGACCACCCGGCCGGTCACCTCCGGGCCCGTGCCGCGCACGCTGAGCCGCACCGTCCGCGCCCCGGCGACGACGTGCGCGTTGGTGACGACCACCCCCGGTGAGAGGACCCACCCGGAGCCGACCTGCGTCTGCCCGCACCGCGGTGACGCGGCGCGCACGTGGACGACCGAGCGCAGCGCCCGCGACACCGCGGCGTCCTCGACGAGCGCGCGGTCCGGCGGCTGCACCGAGGCGATCGGCTCGGGACCCAGCCCCTCGAAGACCCGGGGGAAGCCGCCGCGGTCGAGGGCCTCCGTGAGGTCGTCGACGAGCGTCTGCGCCGAGCGCGGCACGACGGCGTCGACCGTGCGCACGACCGTCGAGGAGGCGATGGCGTTGCGCAGGCCCACCGGGCCGCTGACGCGCGCGGCCCCCGCGACGACCCACACGACGAGGACGGACGCCACGAGCACCGCGACCGCCCCGAGGAGGTTGTCGACGAGCCGCAGCCCCGCCATCCCGATGACCGTGCGGACCCGCGAGGCGAGCAGGAGCATGAGCCACTGCCCGAGCGTCGCGGCGACGAGGACGATCCCGATGAGGAGGAGCGTGCCGGCCGGGCTGCCGAGGTCGATGCCGCCCCGGCCGTCGATCAGCCCCGGGGTGACCTTGACCGCGGCGTAGGCCCCGGCGAGCAGCCCGACGAGCCCCATCACGGCGGCGACGAGGCCCTGGCGCCATCCGCTCCACGCGTAGGCGAGGAGCACGAGGGCGAGGACGACGTCGAGGACGGTCGAGCCGGTCACGGCGCGTCCTCGGTCTCCGGCGGGTCGGGGCGCTCCTCGGCCCCGCGCATCCACGGGGAGCGCACGCGGTCGGGCAGCGCCCGCTCGTGGGCGTGGTCCCACGGCCGGGTCAGGCCGGCGAGGTCGAGGAGGGTGTCGAGGAGCATCGCGGTGAAGCCCCAGACGAAGAGACCGTCGACCTCGAAGCCGGGGCCCCGGTAGGGACCGAAGACGGCGGTGAAGCGGTGGCGGGGGTCGAGCAGGTCCTCGACCGCCACGCGGTCGACGCGCGCGACCTCGGCGGTGTCGACGACCCCGACGGGCACCGGGCGCGGCCACCAGCCGAGGACCGGGGTGACGGCGTTGCCGCTCGGCGCCAGGTGCAGCGCCGGCAGGGCCGCGAGCACCTCGACACCCGCCGGCTCGAGGCCGACCTCCTCCTGCGCCTCGCGCAGGGCCGCGCCGACCGGGCCGTCGTCGCCGGGGTCCACCCGGCCGCCGGGGAAGGAGACCTGCCCCGGGTGCGAGCGCAGCGTGTGCGCGCGCTCGGTGAGCACGACGTCGGTGCGTCCGTCGGGCCCGGGGCCGAAGAGCACGAGGACCGCCGAGGAGCGGGCACCCTCCGGCGGCGCCGGGTGCTCGGCGAACCAGGGGTGGGCCGCGACGTCCGCCCGGGTGGCGAGCCGCCTCAGCCACTCGGGTGCGGAGGTCATGGGCGTCATCGTAGGCACGCCGGATGTGCGCGACCCGTGAGTCCACCGGGAGCGCCGGGGGCCGGTCCCGGACGGCCCGGTGGTGTCGCGAACGGCCGCGCCGGGTAGCGCTGCGGTGACGGGCCGGGCACCGCCCCGCGCGGTGCCCGGCCCGGACCCATCCGCCACCGGGAGGACCCTCATGAGCACCGTCGCCGAGCACATCGTCACCGCCCTCGCCGAGCACGGCGTCACACATGTCTGGGGCGTCGTCGGCGACGCCCTCAACCCGCTGACCGACGCCATCCGGCGCGAGGAGCGCGTCGAGTGGGTCGGTGTGCGGCACGAGGAGGTGGGGGCCTTCGCGGCGAGCGCGCAGGCGCAGCTCGGCGCCCCGCTCGGTGTCGTCATGGGCACGGTCGGGCCCGGTTCGGTCCACCTGCTCAACGGCCTCTACGACGCCAAGAAGTCGCACGCACCGGTGCTCGCGATCTGTGGCCAGGTGCCGTCGGGCGACATCGGCACCGACTTCTTCCAGGAGGTCGACAACGACGTCCTGTTCTCGGACGTCGCGGTGTGGGCCCGCACCCTGACCTCCGTCGAGCAGCTGCCGCACGTCCTCGAGCAGGGCGTCAACGCGGCGCTCGCGCAGGGCGGCGTCGCGGTCCTCACGATCCCCGGGGACGTCGGCGACCTCGAGCTGCCGCAGGACACCCCGCTCCCCCGCTTCGCCCCGGCCGGGGTCCCCGCCCCGGCGCCCGAGGTGCAGGTCGCCGCTGTCGCCGAGCTGCTCGCGGGCGACGCCGCGGTCACCCTGCTCGTCGGGCACGGCGCCCTCGGGGCGCGCGAGGAGGTCCTCGAGCTCGCCGAGCGCCTCGCCGCGCCGATGGTCCTCACCCTCAAGGCCAAGGAGGGGCTGGAGCGCGACAACCCCTACGAGGTCGGCCAGTCCGGGCTCATCGGCAACCCCGCCGCCGCGCACGCGATGGACTCCTGCGACGTGCTCGTGCTCGTCGGCAGCGACTTCCCCTACCGCGACTGGTACCCGAGCGGGAAGACCGTCGTGCAGCTCGACGTGCGCGGCTCGCACATCGGGCGACGCGTGCCCGTCGACCACGCGCTCGTCGGCGACGCCGCCGGGACGCTGCGCGCCCTGCTGCCCCGCCTCACGCCGCGCACCGACCGCGGCCACCTCGACGCGGCCCGTGGCGAGTACGAGCGCTGGCACGAGCGGCAGCGCTCGCTGCTCGACCCGGGCCACGACCGGCGTCTCCTCGGCCGGGTGCGGGCGGTGTTCGACAACCCGGACACGCGGATCCGGCCCGAGGCCGTCGCCGCCGCGGTCGACCGGTACGCCGCCGACGACGCCGTCCTCACCGCCGACACCGGCATGTCGACGGCCTGGGTCGCGCGCCACGTGACCATGCGCGGCACCCGTCGGCTCGTCGGGTCCTTCAACCTCGGGTCGATGGCCAACGCGGTGCCGATGGCCCTCGGTGCGTCGGCCCTCGACCGCTCGCGCCAGGTCGTCGCGATGGCCGGCGACGGGGGGTTGATGATGCTGCTCGGCGACCTGCGCACGGCCGTCACCTACCGGCTGCCGGTCACCGTCGTCGTCTTCGACAACGGGCGGCTCGGCATGGTCAAGCTCGAGCAGGAGCAGGGCGGCCTGCCCGAGTTCGGCACCGAGCTGGACAACCCCGACCTCGCCGCCGTGGCCACGGCGATGGGCCTGACCGCGCGGCGGGTCGAGGACCCCGCCGACCTCGACGACGCCGTGCGGTGGGCGCTCGGGCACGACGGGCCGACCCTCCTCGACGTCGTCACCAACCCGGACGAGGTCGCGGTGCCGCCGAAGCCGACGGTCTCGCAGGGCTGGGGCTTCGCCATCGCCAAGACCAAGGAGGCCTTCGAGAGCCGCTGACGGTCAGGCCTCGTCGGGCAGGGGGCCGGGCGGCGGGTCGGGCAGGACGGCGCCCGGGGCCAGCTCGAACTTGAGGAGCTTGGCGGCCTTCTCGGGATCGGTCTCGCCCTCGCCGTACGCGGGGCACCACCGGGTCACCGGGCAGGCGCCGCACGCCGGCTTGCGCGCGAAGCAGGTGCGCCGGCCGTGGAAGATGACGACGTGGCTGAGCATCGTCCAGTCGCTCTTCGGGATGATCGCGGCGACGTCGGCCTCGACCTTGACCGGGTCGGTCTCCTGCGTCCAGCCCCACCGGCGCACCAGGCGGCCGAAGTGCGTGTCGACGGTGATGCCGGGGACCCCGAAGGCGTTGCCCAGCACGACGTTCGCCGTCTTGCGGCCGACCCCCGGGAGGGTCACGAGGTCCTCGAGCCGGCCCGGGACCTCGCCCCCGTACCGCTCCACGACGGCTTGGGCGAGGGTGATGACCGAGTTGGTCTTGGCCCGGAAGAAGCCCGTGGGCCGCAGGACGGCCTCCATCTCGGCGCGGTCGGCCGCCGCGAGCGCCTCAGCGGTGGGCCAGCGCGAGAACAGCGTCGGCGTCACCGTGTTGACCATGACGTCGGTGGTCTGCGCGGAGAGGACGGTGGCCACGAGCAGCTGCAGCGGGGTCTCGAAGTCGAGCTCGCAGTGGGCGTACGGGTACCGCTCCAGCAGAGCGCGGTACGTGCGGCGGGCACGACGGGTGCGGGCGACCGGCGACTCGTCACCGGTGGCCGCGCGGCGGACGGCGGGCGAGGGACGGACGGGCACGGCGACAGCCTAGGGCCGGGCCCCGACAGGCCACCCGTGGCGACCGGTCCGGCGCTGCCCGGCGGCCGCGACCACCCGGCCCCCGACCTGCCCGTTCTGGCACACTGTGCGACGTGGACCACGACGTCGTGCGCAAAGCCCCGCTCCTGTCCCCCCTCGACGACGGTGCGGCGGAGGGGCTCATCGCGCAGATGAACCCCTCGCGGCTCGAGCGCGGCGACGTCCTCTTCCACGAGGGCGACCAGGGCGACCGGCTCTACGTCATCGGCGAGGGCAAGATCAAGCTCGGACGCACGAGCACCGACGGCCGCGAGAACCTCCTGGCCATCCTCGGCCCCGGCGAGATGTTCGGCGAGCTCTCGCTCTTCGACCCCGGGCCCCGCACGGCCACCGCGACCGCCGTCGCCGAGACCCAGCTGCTCTCGATGGGCCACGAGCAGCTCAAGGACTTCCTCCACGAGCGCCCCGGCGTCGCGCTCACCCTGCTCAGCGCGCTGGCCCGCCGACTGCGCCGTACCAACGACGTCCTCGCCGACCTCGTCTTCACCGACGTCCCCGGCCGCGTCGCCAAGGCGCTGCTCGACCTCGCCAAGCGCTTCGGCCGCCCGGTCGAGGAGGGCGTCATGGTCTCGCACGACCTCACCCAGGAGGAGCTCGCGCAGCTCGTCGGGGCCTCTCGCGAGACGGTCAACAAGGCGCTCGCCGACTTCGCCTCGCGCGGGTGGCTGCGCCTCGAGGCCCGCGCCGTCCTCCTCATGGACGTCGAGCGCCTGCGCCGCCGCGCCCGCTGACCAGCCCCCACCCCCGCGCGGCCCCACACCTCCCACGTCACACGCGTATCGGGTCACCCGATACGGGCGCGCTCTCCCCCGGAACGGTTCCCGGGTGCAGCGCAGGCGTATCGGGTCACCCGATACGCATGGGGTTCACCAGGGGATGCCGAGGTGGTCCAGCTGCGCCCGGATGGACATCCGCGCGGCCGGCCAGACGTCCGGTGACACCTCGGCGTAGACGCGCCGCAGCACGCCCTCGACCGGGTCCGCCTCGGCCGCGGCGCCGTCGCTCAGGGCCTGCCTGACCTGCTCGAGGCGCTGCGCGCGGTGCGTCCGGTAGAACGCCACCATCGCCGCGGCGTCCGGGACGACGGGGCCGTGCCCGGGGAGGATGCGCGTCACGTCGCCGTCCCCGGTGAGCGCGGCGATCCGCTCGAGCGAGGCGAGGTAGGCCTCCAGCTCGCCGTCGGGGTGCGCGACCACGGTCGTCCCGCGGCCGAGCACCGTGTCCCCGGTCAGCAGCGCGTGGTCGGCCGGCAGGGCGAACGACACCGAGTCGGCGGTGTGGCCCGGCGTCGCGACGACGCGCAGCTCGAGCCCGCCGACCGCGAGGACGTCCCCGTCGCCGAGGTCGTCGTGGCCGGCGCCGACCGCCCGGGTCGGGGCACCGGACAGCTCGGCGAAGCGCGGGGCGGCCTCGGCGTGGTCGTGGTGACCGTGCGTGAGGACGGTCAGCGCGACGTGTGCCCCACGGGAGGCCACGAGGTCGAGGACCGCGCGCAGGTGCGCGTCCCCGTGCGGCCCCGGGTCGACGACGACGGCCTCGGTCGAGCCCGGCTCGAGGAGCACCCAGGTGTTCGTGCCGTCGAGGGTCATCGGGCCCGGGTTGGGCGCGAGGACGCAGTGCGCCCGCTCGGTGACCGCTCCCCCGCCCCACGGGTCCCGCACCGAGGCCGGCGGCTGCGCGGGGGGCGATGACGACGGGGTCATCCGACCACCCTAGGCCCGCCGCCGGCTCTGGTCGGGTCCGCGGGCTCTGGTCCGGATCGTGGGGTGGCGGCGAGAAGCCACCGCCACCCGGGCGAGCGGACCAGAGCCGGGCGCGCCGGGGTCGGCGTCCCGAGCGGCGTCAGAGGGAGGTGACGAGGACGAGCGTGCCGTCCGGGTCCTGCTCGAGCACCGGCACGACACGGCGGATGTCGGGGCGGTCGGCGAGGAAGGCCGCGGCCGAGTCGAAGCGCTCCAGCGCCTCGAGGGCCCACACCTGCGGCGGCATCATCCGCACCTCGCCCCGCCCGGCGCGCTCCAGCAGGACCGACGCGCGGGCCCAGCCGCCACCGTCGCTCTCGCCGCTCGTCTCGCGGGCCTCCTGCCCCTGCGGCATCCCGGCGGCGAGGATCCACGTGTCGTAGCGCCGCGGCTCGAAGGCCGGCGTGACCCAGTGGCCGCGCCCGCGCAGGGCCGCGACCTCGACCCGCACCCCGCACTCCTCCTCGACCTCGCGGACGGCGGCCGCCGCGAAGGGCGCGGCCTCCTCCGGCGTCACGCCGAGGTGCGCGGCGAGGTCGGCGAGCCCGGGGGTCGCGGGGTCGAGCCCGGCGTCGGCGGGGTCGACGCGCCCGCCGGGGAAGACGACCATCGACGGCGCGAAGGCCATCGTGGCCACGCGCCGCTGGACGTAGACCTCCGGCCCGGCGTCGGTGTCGCGCACGAGCATGACCGTCGCGGCCGGCCGCGGCTCGGGCCCGTCACCGGACCCGGCCTCGACCCAGGCGCGGGCCCGCTCGAGCAGGCCGGCGTCGCGCACCGGCCGGCGCAGGACGGTCGGCTCAGTCACGGACGTGGGCGATGACCTCGACCTCGACCGGGGCGCCGAGCGGTAGCGCCGCCACCCCCACGGCCGAGCGGGCGTGGACGCCGGCATCACCGAAGACCTTGCCGAACAGCTCGCTGGCCCCGTTGACGACTGCGGGCTGGCCGGTGAACGACGGGTCGGACGCGACGAAGCCGGTGACCTTGACGATGCGCTCGACGCGGTCGAGGTCGCCGACGACGGACCGGATCGCCGCGATGGCGTTGAGCGCGCAGACGGCCGCGAGCTCGGCGGCCTTGTCGGGCGTCACGAGGCCGACGAGCTCGCCGACCTGACCGGTCGCGGGCAGCACGCCCTCGACGAACGGCACCTGCCCCGAGACGTAGACCCGCGAGCCGTCGAGCACCGCCGGGACGTACGCCGCGAGCGGCGGCACGACCTCGGGGAGGGTCAGGCCCAGCTCGGCGAGGCGGTCCTCGACGGCGCCCACGTCAGGCCTTCGCGCGCTTGAGGTAGGCGACGAGGTTGCCCTCGGGCATCGCGAGGACCTGGACGAGCTCCCAGCCGTCCTCACCCCACTGGTCGAGGATCTGCTTCGTCGCGTGGACGATGAGCGGCACGGTCGCGTACTCCCACTTCTGCATGCGCGCCACCCTAACCGCGGGGCCGGTCCGCGGCTACGGTGGCCGTGATGAGCGACGACGTCATGAGCCGACCCGCCCGCCAGCCCGACCGCACCGAGGTGACCGGGCCGGAGCAGACCGACGTCTACGACGTGTTCGAGCCCGACCCGCACCGGGCCCGCGGCTACACCGTCGCCCTCGTCCACGGCGGCTTCTGGCGGCCCACCCACGACCGCACCCACCTCGGCCCCCTGGCCGAGGCGCTGTCGCGCGACGGGTTCCACGTCGTCAACCTCGAGTACCCGCGGCCGGGGATGCCGGGCGGCGGCTGGCCCGGCACCGCCGACGCCCTGCTGGCGAACCTCGCGGCCGCCCACGCCGACACCGACCTGCCCGACGCCGTCGTGCTCGTCGGGCACTCGGCCGGCGGCCACCTCGTGACCTGGCTCGCCTCGGAGGACCACGTGCCCGACGTCCTCGGCGCCGTCGCGCTCGGCCCGGTCGCGGACCTCGCGACCGCCGACCGGCTGCACCTGGGCGACGACGCCGCCCGGGCCTTCCTCGGCGGCTCCCCCGACGAGGTCCCCGACGCCTGGGCCGCCGCGGACCCCGGCCGCCTGCGCCTCACCGCCCCGGTCGCCCTCGTGAGCGGCGAGCACGACGACGTCGTGCCCCCCGAGGTCGCCGAGGCGTACGCCGCGACCCGCACCGAGGCCGACGCGAAGGCCACGACCGCCCTCGCCCGCGGCGCCGACCACTTCGACCTCGTCGACCCCGAGCACCCCGCGTACCTCCTGCTGCTCGCCGAGGTCGAGGAGCTCACCCTCGGCCGCGGCGGCCCGCACCACCCTGCCTGAGCGCCCCGCGGCCGATCTAGGCTGGCCGCATGGCCGCCCCTCCTCTCGCGCGCGTCCTCGACGGCGTCCGGCTGCACGTCGTCACCGGCAAGGGCGGCGTCGGCAAGACGACCGTCGCCGGCGCGCTCGGGCTCACCCTGGCGCGTCAGGGCCGGCGCGTCCTCCTCGTCGAGGTCGAGAACCGGCAGGGCATCAGCCAGACCTTCGGGGTGCCGCCGCTCGGGACCGACGAGGTCCGCCTCGTGCAGGACCCCTCGGGGGGCGAGCTGTGGGGGCTGTCGGTCGAGGCCAAGGCCGCGCTGCTCGAGTACCTCCAGACGTTCTACAAGCTCGGGCGGGCGGGCGGGGCGCTCGAGCGGATGGGCGTCGTCGACTTCGCGACGACCATCGCCCCGGGCGTGCGCGACGTCCTCCTCACCGGCAAGGTCTACGAGGCCGTCGGCCGCACGACGGGCGGGAAGCGCGGCCAGGGCGCCCACGCCTGGGACGCCGTCGTCCTCGACGCCCCGCCGACCGGCCGGGTCGGCCGCTTCCTCGGCGTCAACGAGCAGGTGGCCGGGCTGGCGCGGGTCGGGCCCATCCACCAGCAGGCCGAGTCGATCACCCGGATGCTGCGCAGCCGCAGCAGCCTCGTCCACGTCGTGACGCTCCTCGAGGAGATGCCCGTGCAGGAGACCGCCGACGCCGTCGCGGAGCTGTCGGCGGCCGGCTTCGGTCTCGGCGTCGTCGTCGTCAACCAGGTGCGCGAGCCGCTGCTGACCGACGCCCTGTTCGACCGGTTGGCGCAGGACCCGGCCGGGCTGGAGGAGCAGGTGCGCGCCGACCTCGCGGCCGTCGGGGTCCGCTCCGGGGCGAAGACGGTCGGTGGGCTGCTCGCCGAGGCCGCCGACCACGCCGCGCGCGTGGCGCTCGAGCACGACCTCGGCCGCGAGGTCGACGCCCTGGGCCTGCCCACCGTCACCCTTCCGGCCCTCCCGACCGGCACCGACGACGGCGGGGTGTCCGTCCTCGCCGACGAGCTGGCCGAGCAGGGGGTCCGCTGATGTCCGCCCGCCCCGCCGCGGCCGCCTTCGACGTCGACGCCCTCCTCGCCGACCCCGGGACCGGCATCGTCGTCTGCTGCGGCAGCGGCGGCGTCGGCAAGACCACGACCGCGGCGGCGCTCGGCGTCCGCGCCGCGGAGGCCGGCCGGCGCGTCGTCGTGCTCACCATCGACCCGGCCCGACGGCTCGCGCAGTCGCTCGGCCTGACGGCCCTCGACAACACCCCGCGCCCCGTCGAGGGCGTCGGCGCCGGGGCCGGCGGCTCGCTCGACGCGATGATGCTCGACATGAAGCGGACCTTCGACGAGGTCGTGCTCGCCCACTCCACCCCCGAGAAGGCCGCCCAGATCCTGGAGAACCCCTTCTACCAGGCGGTCTCCAGCTCGTTCGCGGGCACGCAGGAGTACATGGCGATGGAGAAGCTCGGGCAGCTGCGCGCGCAGGCCGACGCCGACGGGACGTGGGACCTCGTGATCGTCGACACCCCGCCGTCGCGCTCGGCCCTGGACTTCCTCGACGCCCCGAAGCGGCTCGGCTCCTTCCTGGACGGACGCTTCATCCGCCTGCTCATGGCCCCCGCGAAGGCCGGCGGGCGGGCCTACCTCAAGGTCTTCTCGGTCGGGGCGAACCTCGCGGCGGCGACCCTCTCGAAGGTCCTCGGCGGCCAGTTCCTCACGGACGTGCAGACCTTCGTCGCCGCGCTCGACACGATGTTCGGCGGCTTCCGCGAGCGTGCCGACGTCACCTACGCCCTCCTCAAGGAGCCCTCGACGGCGTTCGTCGTCGTCGCCGCCCCCGAGCGCGACGCGCTGCGCGAGGCCGCGTACTTCGTCGAGCGTCTCGAGGCGGAGTCGATGCCCCTCGCGGGGGTCGTCGTCAACCGGATGCAGCGCCTCGCGGCCCCGGGGCTCAGCGGGTCGCGGGCCACCGCCGCCGCGGAGCAGCTCCTGGACCGCGCGGACGACGCCGACACCGTCGACCCGGGGGCCGGTCCGACGCCGGCCATGCTGCGCCTGCACGCCGTCCTCGCCGAGGTGGCGACGCGCCACGAGGCCCGGGTGCGGCGCTTCGTGGCGACCCATCCGGGGGTCCCGGTGCGGACCGTCCCGGCGGCCGCGACCGACATCCACGACCTCGACGGCCTGCGCGAGGTCGGCGCCGCGCTCGCGGGCTGACGACGGACGACCCCCGGACGCCGAAGGCCCCGGGGAGCCGACCGGTGCCCGTGACTGCAGGGGGTGCCACGGGCGTGCAGGGGGGTGGTCGGCCCCGCCGGGGGGTCTCGGGGTGGGAGGCGGCGCGCGCGGCGCCGCCTGCGGGTCAGGCGATGGCGCCCTCGGCGCCACGGGCCTTCGCGGCGGACAGCAGCGCCGTCCAGGAGCGCACGTCGGGACGGCGGCGCAGCAGGGCGCGACGCTCTCGCTCCGTCATGCCGCCCCAGACACCGAACTCGGTGCGGTTGTCGAGCGCGTCGGCGAGGCACTCGGCCACGACCGGGCAGCCCTTGCAGACGATCTTGGCGGCGCGCTGCGCCTTGCCCTGGACGAAGAGCGCGTCGGGGTCGCTGCCGGCACACTTGCCGAGCGGCGCCCACTCCGTGACCCACTGCCCCTCGGTCGGGGCCGTCACCGGTGAGATGCTCATGTCCACCTCTCTTCGCTGTCTCGGGGTCCTCGCCCCCCTCTCGGATGAGGACATGCATAAACCGTAGGTTGATACGTGACCTGCAGGTATCGGCCGAAGCGGTCCCCGGGCTGGCCGAACGGACGACCCCGCCCACCCGCCCCTGACCCAGCAGCCGCCAGGCCCGGGACGGCCACCCGCGCGCCGCCGTCTCGGCCCGCGGGCATCGTCAGGTCCCCGCGTTACCCTGTCGCGCATGGACGGACGTGCACAGAACTTCCCGGCCGTGCTCAGGCTGCTCCTCGGCTTCCTCGTGCTGAGCACGGTGGCCGGCCTGCTGCTGGCGGGCATCGCCGTCCCCGCGATCGGGGCGAGCGGGCAGGCGGCCAAGAGCGGGGTCGACTTCTTCAACGACCTGCCGAGCGACTTCGAGGTCTCCCCGCTCGCGCAGCAGTCGAAGATCGTCGACGCGAAGAACCACGTCATCGCCAACCCGTACGACGAGAACCGCATCATCGTCCCGCTGAACAAGATCTCGAAGAACATGCGCAACGCGCAGATCGCCATCGAGGACGCGCGCTTCTACGAGCACGGCGGCCTCGACCTGCGCGGCTTCACCCGGGCGGTCGTCTCCAACGCCCAGGGTGGTGACGTGCAGGGCGCGTCGACGCTGACCCAGCAGTTCGTCAAGGTCACCCTGCAGGAGCAGGCGCTCCGCGCGGGCGACGAGCAGGCGGCCAAGGCGGCCGTCGCCGAGAACTACGGACGCAAGCTCCAGGAGCTCAAGTACGCGGTCAACGTCGAGGAGAACTTCACCAAGGACCAGATCCTCCAGGGCTACCTCAACCTCGTCTACTACGGCGACCAGGCCTACGGCGTCGAGGCCGCGGCCCTCAACTACTTCGGCGTGCACGCGAGCAAGCTGTCGCTCGGCCAGTCCGCCCTCCTCGCGGGCATCGTCCAGCAGCCCACCGCGTACAACCCGGTCATCAACCCCAAGCAGTCGCAGGCGCGGCGCGACGTCGTCCTCACCCGCATGCAGCAGCTCGGCTTCGCGTCCGCCAAGGACGTCGCGGCGGCCAAGAAGCAGCCGGTCTCGAAGATGATCAAGAAGAAGCCGGTCCAGGGCGTCTGCCACCGCTCGTCCGAGCCGTACTTCTGCGCCTACGTCATGGCCTACCTCCAGCACGCCCCCGAGCTCTCGGCCCTCGGCAAGACCCCGGAGGAGCGCCTCAAGCGGATCAACCAGGGCGGTCTGACGATCCGTACCTCGCTCGACCCGTCGATGCAGAAGACCGCCCAGCAGCAGATCGAGAAGGCCGTCCCGGTCGGCAACAAGAGCAACCTCGGTGGGGCCGTGTCCATCGTCCAGCCCGGCACCGGCCGGGTCCTCGCGATGGCCCAGGCGGCCGACTTCGACAAGGACCAGACGAACGTCAACGTCGACCAGATCTACGGCGGCGGCCCGTACGGCTACCAGTTCGGGTCGACGGCGAAGATGTTCATCCTCGTCACCGCGCTCGAGCAGGGCATGCCCCTCAACGGCACGATCAACGTGCCGTTCGCGACGAACAAGATCGACCACGTCTTCGACGGCCCCAAGGTCGTCGGGGCCCCGTGCGGCTCCAACCTGCCGTGGAAGGTCGGCAACGACTACCCGATCGGCGGCGGCCCGATGACCCTCTCGGAGGGCATCTCGAAGTCGGTCAACACGTGGGCGGCCCAGCTGTCCATCGAGGTCGGGCCGTGCAACGTGCAGAAGACGATGACGAAGATGGGTCTGCACCAGGCCGACGGCAAGCCGATCGAGGGCACGCTCTCGAACGTCACGCTCGGCTCCGGCGTCACGACCCCGCTCAGCCTCGCCAGCGCCTACGCGACCCTCGCCGCGAGCGGCAAGTACTGCACCCCCAACCCGATCGTCTCCATCACCACCCCGGACAAGAAGGAGATCAAGGTCAAGGGGCCGGAGTGCAAGCAGGTCATCTCCAAGGAGTCCGCCGACGCCGCCGCGTACCTGCTCAAGGGCACGCTGCGGCCCGGCGGCACGGCCGACAACTTCTGGGACGTCAGCGCGCGCCCCGCGGCCGGCAAGACCGGGACGACCGAGAAGCACAACCAGGCCTGGTTCGCCGGCTTCACCCCGCAGGTGTCGACCGTCGTGTGGATCGGCAACGTCAAGGTCGCCGACAAGAACGGCAACTTCTACTCGCTCAACGGCAAGTGCTTCGGGTCCTACGGCTGCTTCCAGCAGGTCTTCGGTGGCACGGTCTCGGTGCCCGTCTGGACGGCGATCATGAAGAAGATCACCGCGGACATGCCCGCCGAGGACTTCCCGGCGCCGAGCGAGCAGGCGCAGCGCGGAAACCTCACGCCGATCCCCAACGTCTACGCGCGCAGCACCGACTCGGCCACGGCCATCCTCCAGGGTGCGGGGTTCGGGGCGCAGGTCGGCCAGAGGATCGCGAGCAGCGCCCCCGCCGGCACCGTGGCGGGCACCTCGCCCTCGGGCTCGGCGATGAAGGGCTCGACGGTGACCCTGCTCATCTCCTCCGGCGCGGCGGCCGCCCCGGCGGTCAACGTCAAGCCGACCCAGACCGCCAAGCCGCCGACCAAGCGCAAGCCGGGCAAGGGCAAGGGCGCGCCCAAGCCGCCGGGCGGCAAGGGCTGACCCGACCGTCCCCCGACGAGGGCCCGACCGGAGCATCCGGTCGGGCCCTCGTCGTCGGCGGGGTGCCGTCGGTGGTTCCGGGGGTCAGCGCCCCGCGAGGACCGCCTTGACGACGCCGGCGACCCGGCCGCCCTCGGCGCGTCCGGCGACCTCGCCCTGGGCGGCCTTCATGACCCGCCCCATGTCGGCCATGCCGCTCGCGCCCGTGGCGGCGACCGCCCGCTCGACGATCGCGCGCAGCTCCTCGTCGCCCAGCTGCGCCGGCAGGTAGGCCTCGAGCACGGCGAGCTCGGCGTCCTCGACCTCGGCGAGCTCGGGCCGCTGCGCGTCGCGGTAGGCCGCCGAGGCCTCGCGGCGCTTCTTGGCCTCCTTGGCGACGACCTTGAGGACCTCGTCGTCGTCGAGCTCGCGCGCCTCGTCGCCGGCGACCTCCGAGGTCGTCACGGCGGTGAGGGCCATCCGCAGCGTGGACGCGCGCACCTTGTCGCGCGCCCTCATCGCGTCGTGGAGGTCGCTCTGCAGCTGCGCCTTGAGGCTCTGGGCGTTCATGGGGCCACTCTCCCACCCGCGGCCCGGCGTGGTCACCCGGGTTCTCCCGGTGGTCCGGGGCGTTTGCGAGGATGGCCCGATGACGCCCCCCGCCCGCACCGCCCTGCGCGCCGTCGGCGGTCTCGTCGGCGCCGGACTCGCGGGGGTCGCGTACGCCTCCCTCGTCGAGCGCACCTGGTTCACCCTGCGCCGCTTCACCGTGCCCGTGCTGCCCGCCGGGTCGGCGCCGGTCCGCATCCTCCAGGTCTCGGACCTGCACCTGACGCCCGGCCAGCGCCGCAAGATCGACTGGGTCCGCTCCCTCGCCGACCTGCGCCCGGACTTCGTCGTCAACTCCGGGGACAACCTCGCGCACGTCGAGGCCGTCCCCCCGCTGCTGCGCGCGATGGAGCCCCTCCTCGAGCTCCCCGGCGCGTTCGTCCTGGGGTCGAACGACTACTTCGCGCCCATCCCCAAGAACCCGGCGCGCTACCTCACGGACCGCTACGCCATCGCCCCGAAGACGCGCAGCGACCTCCCGGTCGGCGAGCTCGTCGCGGGTCTGCGGGCCGGTGGCTGGGCGGACCTCGACAACGACCGCACCGTCGTCGGGATGGGCGAGCACCGGGTCGAGCTCGTCGGCGTCGACGACCCGCACGTCGACTTCGACCGCTACGAGCGCGTCGCCGGTCCCGCGAGGGACGACGTCGCCCTGACGATGGGGCTGGTCCATGCCCCCTACCAGCGCGTGCTCGACGCGATGGTCGCCGACGGGGTGGGCCTCGTCCTCGCCGGGCACACCCACGGGGGCCAGCTGGCGCTCCCCTTCTACGGCGCGCTCGTCACGAACTGCGACCTCGACACCGGCCGCGCCAAGGGCGTCTCCCGGTGGTGGACGGGCGCCGGTCCCGGCGGCGGGGACGGGCCGGTGCAGCCGTCCTCGGCCGCCCCGGCGGACGCCGCGTGGCTGCACGTGTCGGCGGGCCTGGGGACCTCGCCGTACGCCCCGGTGCGCTTCGCGTGCCGCCCGGAGGCGACGCTGCTCACCCTCGTGGCGCGCGGCTCGGACGACCTCGGCTGACGCCGCGGGGCCTCCCGCACGACCAGCGGGGGGACCGATTTCGGATGCTCGAGGGTGGTCGGCTATCCTCGGGTGTCGCGGCGGCCCTCGGGTCGTCGATGACGTGCCACGGGGTGTGGCGCAGCTTGGTAGCGCGCTTCGTTCGGGACGAAGAGGTCGCAGGTTCAAATCCTGTCACCCCGACTGCAGGAACAGCCGCTGTGGAATCGACGGAGTCGATCCACAGCGGCTGTTCCCTTGTCGGGGGACAGGGTGCCGGGAGCGCGAGCCGGCGCCGACGCAGGAGGCGACGGGGAGCGCGGCGTCCTGTCAGCCCGCCCGGCCGGGCGGGACGGCCCCGGTCAGACGTGCAGCTGCGCCCCGACGACGACGGTGCGCGCGATCGGCAGGTGGAAGTACTCCGTGGGGTCGGCCGCGTTGTGCGACAGCGCGATGTAGACGCGCTTGCGCCAGCGGGACATCCCCGGCCGGTCGGCCGCGTGGACCGACACCCGCGAGAGGAAGTACAGCGCGGTGTCGCGGTCGAAGGAGAGGTCCGGGGTCTGCGCGGCGAGCGAGAGCGCGGCCGGGATGTCCTGCTCGTCAGCGAACCCGAAGTGCAGCCGGACCAGGCAGATGCCGTCCCACTGGTCGCCGAGGTCGTCGACGACGACCCGCTCCTCGTCGGGCACGTGCGGGACGTTCATCCGGATCGTGTTGGTGATGATGACGTTCTCGTGGAGCACCTGGTTGAAGTCGACGTTCTCGCGCAGCGACAGCGGGGTCGTGTCGTGGCTGGTGTGGAGGAACACGGCGGTGCCGGGCACCCGGTGCAGCCCGCCGGCGTGCGCCTCCTCGAGGAACTCGGCGAGCGGCCGCTCGACCTTGACCCGCCGCGCCTTGACGACGCGCTGGCCCTTGGACCACGTGAGCATGACGAACGCGATGACCGTCGCGAGCAGCACGGGCAGCCAGCCGCCGTGGGTGATCTTCGTGGCGTTGGCCGCGACGAAGCTCAGCTCGACCCAGAGGAACAGCCCGCCGAACGCCCACAGCCGCCACCGGGGCCAGTCGAGCGCGGCGTCGGCGTAGACGAGGAAGAGGCACGTCGTGAGGGCCAGCGTCGCGGTGACGGCGAGGCCGTAGGCGACGGCGAGGTGCTCGGAGCTGCGGAAGCTGACCATGAGGACGAGGACCCCCGCGAAGAGCACCCAGTTGATCGCCGGCACGTAGATCTGCCCGCCCTCGTGCTCGGAGGTCTGACGCACGGTGAGGCGCGGCAGGAAGTCGAGCCGCTCGGCCTGCCTGGACACCGAGAAGGCCCCCGAGATGACGGCCTGCGACGCGATGACGGTGGCCGCCGTGGCGAGGACGACCAGCGGCAGCGTCGCCCAGTCGGGCGCGAGGTGGAAGAAGGGCCGGTCGATCGTCGCGGGGTCCTTGACGATGAGCTCGGCCTGCCCGAGGTAGTTGAGGGTGAGGCTCGGGAAGACGAGCCAGAACCAGCCCGTGGCGATGGCCGGCCGGCCGAAGTGGCCCATGTCGGCGTAGAGGGCCTCGGCCCCGGTGATCGCGAGGACGACGGCGCCGAGCGCGAGGAAGCTGACGAGCGGGTGGGCCAGCGCGAACTGGAGCGCGAGGTGGGGGCTCAGCGCGAGCAGCGCCTGGGGGTAGGCGAGGACGTGGGGCAGCCCGGGCGCGGCGAGCGTGACGAACCACAGGACCATGACGGGGCCGAAGAACCGCCCGACCCGGTCGGTGCCGTGCCGCTGGACGACGAACAGCACCGTGATGACGGCGGCACCGAGCGGCAGCACCCACGGCGTGAGCCCGGGCTGGACGACCTCGAGGCCCTCGACGGCGGACATCACCGAGATGGCGGGGGTGATGACCGAGTCGCCGTAGAAGAGCGCGGCCCCGATGACCCCGAGGACCATGACGAGCCGGAACCGCTTGCCCCCGGGGCGCACCGAGCGGCGCGCGAGGAAGGCGAGCGAGAGCACGCCGCCCTCGCCGTCGTTGTCGGCGCGCAGGACGAAGAGCACGTACTTGACCGAGACGACGAGCGTGATGGCCCAGACGACGGTCGAGACGACGCCGAGCGCGTTGTCCCGCGTCGGCTCGACGATGCCGTCGTCGAGGGCGAAGACGGTCTGCATCGCGTAGAGCGGGCTCGTGCCGATGTCACCGAAGACGACGCCCAGGGCCCCGAGCACGAGCGCGCGCCGGGTCGTGGACGAGGGGGCGGACGGTGCGTTCACGGTGCCGAGCGTAGGCCGCGGCGCCGGTCATCGACCGCGGAGCGGGTCAGTGCGCGGCGGAGCCGGTGACGACGTGCTCGCGCAGCCGACGCAGCGCCTCCTGCCGGGCGCCGGCGAGCGAGGGCTGGTCGCGCACCGCGGGCGGGCGCAGCGCGACCCGCCGGGGCATCGCCTCGACGTGGCGCGCCACCCGCTCCACGAACGCCGGGTGCGAACCCCACACCCCGCCGAGGACGACGACAGCCGGGTCGGTCAGCGCGACGAAGGCGGCGAGCACGCCGCGGACGGCGACCGCGAGCCCGTCGAGCGTGGCGGCGGCCGCGGCGTCCCCGTCCCCGGCCTCGAGGAGGCGCAGGACGGCGGCGGTGTCGACGGCGGTGCTGCCGGGCTCGCGCAGGCCGAGCGCGGCGACGACGTCGGTGAAGGTGCCCGCCCGCCCGTCGGGGCCGGTCGTCACGAGGTGCGCGACCTCCCCCGCGAGGCCGCGCGAGCCACGCAGCACGACGCCGTCGGCGACGACCGCGCAGCCGAGCCCGCGGTCGAGGTAGAGGTAGGCGAGCTCGCCCGCGCTCCCGCCGTCGTCCGGCCCCGTCGCGGCGAGCTCGGCGCGCGCGGCCCAGTTGACGTCGTTGTCGACGACCACCTCGCCGTCGACGAGCGGCGTGAGGAGCGGGACGGGCGAGAGGTCGCCGACGAGGAAGGGCGCGTCGGGCAGGTGCACGAGTGCTCCGCTCGCGCGGTCGACGGGGTCCGCGGCGCTGACGACGGCGACGCGGACGGCGCCGGGGGCCGCGGCCGCCGCCCGGGCGACGACGTCGGGCAGGACGCGCTCGAGCCGGTCGGGCGTGGTGGGCAGGACCAGCCCCTCCGTGGCCCCGCTCACCACCCGTCCGTGGACGTCGACGGCCTCGGCGCGCACGCCGTCGGGGGCGATGCTCACCGCCAGCGCGACCCCGAGGTCGGGGACGAGGTCGAGGATGGTGCCCGCGCGCCCGCGGCCGCCGGTGCGCTCACCGGTGTCGCGCACGACGCCGGCCTCGGTCAGCCGGCGCACGCTCTCGCCGACGGTGGGCTTCGACAGGCCCGCCCGGGTCGCGATCTGGGCCCGGGTCAGCGCCGGCTCCTCGAAGAGCACCCCGAGCACGTGCCGGTCGGACAGCTGCCGCAGCAGCCGGAGCGAGGGCTTGGGGGGCTCCACGACGGTGATCCTAGTAAGGAGTCTTGCCGAGATCGAGCCCTCGGGCCTACACTCGGGATTCAGTCAGGAGTCCTTACTGGATGGAGACCGGCCGATGACGACCACCGCCACACCCCGCGACCAGCACGCGCAGCCCCTGCCCGCCCTCCCCCACTGGGAGGAGCCCCCCGCGGACCTGCACGCCGCGACCCGGGAGGTCAAGGCCGCGCTGCGTGCCCGAATCGAGGCCTCCGGGCGCAGCGTCGAGGAGGTCTTCGCCGTCGTCGAGGCCCGTGTCCGGGCGGCCGTCGAGGAGGTCGAGGCGCAGCGGGCGCGGGGCGAGGAGGTCTGGCCGGTGCTCGACTACGCCGACATCGCCTCGGGCGCGGTGACCGCGGCCGACCTCGACCGGCTGCGCCGCCGCGGCTGCCTCGTCGTGCGCGGCCACTTCCCCCGCGAGCAGGCCCTCGCCTGGGACGCCGGCATCGTCGACTACGTCGAGGGCAACCGGTTCTTCGAGGACTACCGCGGCCCCGGCGACGACTTCTTCGGCAGCGTCGGCTCGCGGCCCGAGATCTATCCCGTCTACTGGTCCCCCGCCCAGATGGAGGCCCGCCAGAGCGAGCGGATGGCCACGGTCCAGCGCTTCCTCAACGGCCTGTGGCGGCACGAGTCCGAGGGCACGACGTGGTTCGACCCCGAGCGCGACTCGCTCTACCCCGACCGCATCCGGCGCCGCCCGCCGGGCGCCGACTCCGGTGGCCTCGGCACGCACCTCGACCCCGGCACCCTCGACCTCTGGATGACGCAGGCCTACCAGCGCGCCTTCCGCCACCTCTTCGACGGCAGCGTCGAGCAGTACGACCCGTGGGACGCCGCGCACCGCACGGCCGGCCCGCAGTACCCCGGGACGACGATGTGCTCCGCCTTCCGGACCTTCCAGGGCTGGACGGCGCTCTCGGACATGGACCACGACCAGGGCGTCCTGCACACCGTGCCGGTCCCCGAGGCGATGGCCTACCTCATGCTGCGGCCGCTGCTCACCGACGTGCCGGACGACGACATGTGCGGCGTCACGACCAACCAGGTCTTCCCGGCCTCGGAGCAGTGGCACGCGCTGCTGCTGCGCGCGGTGAGCGGTATCCCCGACGTGCGCGCCGGCGACTCCGTCTGGTGGCACTGCGACATGATCCACGGGGTCGACCCGGTCACCGACCAGCAGGGCTGGGGCAACGTCATGTACATCCCGGCGGCACCGTGGTGCCCGCGCAACGAGGCGTACGCCGCGTCGGTGCGCGAGGCGTTCGCGGACGGCAGCAGCCCGTCGGACTTCCCGGCCGAGCACTACGAGCGCTCGTGGCCGGACCGCTTCGCCCCCGAGCAGCTGAACCGCACCGGCCGCCGGGGCCTCGGCCTCGAGGACTGAGCGATGCGGCGCCGGCGTCCACGACGGACGCCGGCGCCGCTCGCGCTCAGGCGCGCTCGAAGATCCCGTACGAGAAGCCGGATGCCTCGGCGCGGCCGCCGTCGAGGCGGACCCCCTCGACCTCGAGGCCGCGCGCGCCGTCCCACCCGGCGGGCAGCGCGGCGGTGGCCGGCTCGCGCCGCGGGTTGACGACGACGAGGTGCGTGCCGCCCCGGACGTACACGAACGGGTAGTCCTCGGTCAGCACCTCGAGCGAGCCCTCCGGCTGCAGCGCCGGGGTCGCGTGTCGCAGGGCGAGCAGCCGCCGGACGAGGTGCAGCAGCGAGCCCTCGTCGGCGCGCTGGGTCGCGACGTCCGGGCGCTCGGGCGAGGGGTCGAGCGGCAGGTAGAAGTCCGACTCGGGTGCCATGGAGAAGCCGGCGCCGGGCCCGGGCTCCCACTGCATCGGCGTCCGTGAGCCGGTGCGGTCCTGCGTCGACTGCAGGAGGCTGCCCTCGCGGTCCGGGAGCCCCTCGACGTAGCGCATCCCGATCTCGTCGCCGTAGTAGATCGTCGGCAGTGACGGCCAGGTGGCGACGAACGCGAAGGCCGCGCGGGCCATCGGTGCGGTGCGCGGGCCCGTGACGAGGCGCGCGTAGTCGTGGTTGGCCGTCGGCAGGGCCACGTGCCCGCCGCCGACCCCGATGGCGTCCGTGGCCCGCCGCCACTCGCGCAGGAAGGTGTCGACACCGCCGCTGCCCTCGGGGTCGAAGAAGTAGCGGTCGGTGTCGGTCCACGACGGGTCGTACGTGCCGATCCCCGTGTGCCACAGGGAGCGCAGGCCGGGGCGGCCGAAGTGCAGGAAGAAGTCGGCGTGGAAGCCGGCGGGCACCGCGACCGCCGGGTCGCCCCACTCCGACAGCAGCGCCCGGTCGGGGTGCTCGCGGTCGAGCCACTCCCGCATCTCGGCCCACAGCCGCGCGGTCTCGACGTGCCCCGGGTCGTCCTTGACGAGCGAGGCCGCCATGTCGACGCGGAAGCCGCTGATGCCGAGGTCGAACCAGTGCGCCATGACGTCGCGCAGCGCCTGCCGGTTGGCCCGCGGGCCCTCGGCGTCGACCGGGTCGCGCCACGGCTGGTCGGGGTCCTGACGGGCGTACCCGAAGTTGAGCGCCGGCTGGCAGGGGTAGAAGTTCAGCTGGTAGTAGCCACCGCGGCGGCCCGGCACGGGGCACCAGATGCCGGCCGGGGTCCCGACCCGCTCGTTCCAGATGTAGCGCCCGTCGGCCGGGTCGTCGACCCACTCGCGGAACCACGGGTGCTGGTCGCTCGTGTGCCCGGCGACGAGGTCGAGCAGGACGCGGATGCCCCGGCTGCGGGCGGCGTCGACGAACGCGACGAGGTCCTCGTTGGTGCCGTAGCGCGGGGCGACGGAGAGGTAGTCGGCGACGTCGTAGCCGGCGTCCGCGAACGGCGAGGCGAACAGCGGGCTGAACCACACCGCGTCGACGCCCAGCCACGCGAGGTGGTCGAGCTTCTCCGTGGCCCCGGCGAGGTCACCGATGCCGTCGCCGTTGCCGTCCGCGAAGGTCTGCGGGTAGATCTGGTAGAGGACCGAGTTCGCCAGCCAGGCCGGCTGGGGGCGGGTGCTGGCCATCCGGCCACCATAGCCAGCCGCTGGTGGTCGCGGGCTGCTCGGTCGTCCACAGGTCCCTCGTCGCCTGCTCGTGGTCCACAGGCGGGTCCTCGGGCCTGGCCGACTGTCAGTGCCGGGTGGGATCATGGTGGCATGTCAACGGGGACAACCGAACTCGCGAAGCGCCACTTCGCGATGGAGGCTGCCGGCGATGCGTTGACGGGTATCTCGGAGGTGCTGTTCGGGGCGGCAGGTGCGGAGCTGGGTGAGCTGCTGGGAGTGGCCGACCGGCTCGCGGCGCTGGCCTCGGCGGCGCGGGTGGCGGTCGCGGTGGAGGCGGTTCGTCGGGGTGAGGTCGCGGGGGCCGGGGTGCAGGAGTGGGTGCGCGGGCACGCGCCGTCGCTGCGCCAGGGCGGGGCGGTCGCGGTGGCGCGGATCGCGCTGGACGTCGCCGCGGCCGGGTCGGGCCCGGACCGTCCCCCGGCAGAGGACTCACCGCTGGGGATCGTCTGGGACGCGGTCCGCGACGGGCGCCTGGAGGCCGGCACCGGGTGCGCGGTCCTGCGCGAGAGCGCCCGGGTGCAGCCGCTGCTGCACGACGAGGCGCTCCCGACCGTGGCCACCGCGCTCGTCGACCTCGCGCAGCAGCACGGGACGGCGCTGATGCGCGGGCTCCGGCCACGGCTGATCTCGCAGTACGGCCACCACGGCGCCTTCGACGACCTGCAGGCCCGCCTCGCGCCCTCGGCCCGGCTGTCGATGCCGCACGTGGAGTCCGGCGACCTGACCGAGTACCAGCTGTGGATGACCCCGGAGCAGGCGGCCGCCCTCGAAGCCGCGATCGGGCCGCTGTCCGCGCCCCGCCCGAACGAGCAGACCGGTCAGCGAGACCTGCGCCCGGCCGGGCAACGCCGCGTCGAGGCCCTGACCGAGGTCTGCACGATCGCGAGTGGCGTCGAGGCCGAGGCCCGTTCCGGGTCCCCCGCGACGCTGCACGTCACGATGAGCCTGGCCGACCTGCAGGCCGAGACCGGCGCCGGCGAGGTCCTCGGCTCGGTCGCCACCGGAACCCTCCTCGGCCCGGACACCCTGCGCCGCCTGACCTGCGACGCCGCCCTCGTCGCGCACGTCCTGGGCACCCAGGGCGAACCCTTGGCCCTGGCCCGGCTGCTGCGGCTCTTCACCCGGGGCCAACGCCGCCACCTCCAGCTCCGCGACCGCGGCTGCACCTACCCCGGATGCACCGCCCCCGCCGCCTGGACCCGCGCCCACCACGTCTGTCACTGGGCCGACGGCGGCCCGACCGACGTCCTCAACGCCGCCCTGCTCTGCCAACGCCACCACACCACGGTCCACCGACGTCGGCTCTGGGCCGAGGTTCGGCAACAGCCCGACGATCGCGGCCGCCACGTCGTCTGGGACCTGACCGACGGCTCCTACGACCGCGTCCTCGCCGCTCTGCCACCCCCGACGCCCGATGAGCCGGTCCTGTCGGCCACGGACCACTTCCCGGACGACCCCCCGGACCTGCACCTCGACACGTGGCGGCATAAGGTGGCTCACGGCAGCCGGGCCACCCGCGCCGCCGGACCGTAGGCGCAACCCAACCATCGCTCATGCCGATGAGCGCGAGCTTCCGCGTCATCCCAGTGATGACGGGGAAAGCGGCGGATGGCACGGTTGCATCCCCGTCACCAGCCGACTACCGCGTCATCACAGTGACGACGCGGTTGCTCGATCGCCTGCCCTCATCTGCCGCGAGCCGTGAAGGCGACAGCCAGGGGCGCCCCAAGACGAAACTAGTCAGACGTCAGTCACTGCCCAGTGATCTTCCAGGTCGTGGGGCAGGGAGCGTTTAGCGCGTCAACCGCATTCCCGTTCATGTCGAGTGCGACCAGCCTCCAGCTGGTGGCGCAACCGTCGTCGTCCATGGCCGCGATGACGACGCTGGCCGTCGATCCGGGTACCAGCCGAGCGACCACTTCTTCGCCCGTCGTCTCCTCCACCACTCGCAGCCTCAGCTCGGTTTCGTTACCGATTGTCAACGCCGGTGGTTGGCACGCGGACAGAAGCGCTGCCCCGATGCACATAACGACCGACAGAACGGCGCGCCGTCGCATCGCCTCACCCCCGTCCGACTACTCGGGCGAGCGTAGCTCGTAAGGACGAGTGTCGTCAGGCCGTCGTTCTGGTCGGGTGGAGAGACCACCGACGATCGTTCGCTCATGCCGCGTCTCGTACGACAGCCTTGGCCGCACAGAGGGCCCCGGCGCGGGCCAGGCCTGACCGGCCGACCGGGTGCGGGCACTCGCCCACCCACACCGCACTGAGCGCGGTGCTGAACTAGCCTCGCCGCGTGACTGAACCGCCCGTGCCCGCCGCTTCAACGGCGGAGCCACCGAGAGGCGTCGCCTCGCGTTCGCTCCGCGCGTTCGCGCTGGCTGCGGACTTTCCGCGGCCGTCCTCGGTGGGCAACGGGTGGAAAGCCTCTGTGTGGGCCAATGTCGGGTTGGCAGGCTGCTTGGCGCTGCTCTCCCTGCTCGGCCTCTGGACCCTCCGGGGCTGGTGGACCGCGGTGGATCTCTACTCTCCGCTCGGACAGTGGAAGACAGCCTTCGTCATCGCTGCTTGGTCCTGGTACAGCGTCTACATCACCACCGGAGCCTGGCGCCTACGGAAAGTCACCACCCATGGATCCGGTCGGTGTGGCGACGAGTCTTCGTCGGCTGCGCCGTGTTCTCGCTCATCGTGTTCGTGCTGGGCGCGATCATCCCCGGCTTGACGTAGAGCCTCCGACACTCGCCCTCATCCCGGCGACCGGGCGAGGGTGTGATGGCCCGGGCCGTCGGCTGTCAGACTGCCGGCCATGGGCGAGGTTCGGGTCGTACGAGTCGATGAGCGCGATTCGGGTTGGGAGGTCTCGCATCCCAGGTTCGGGGTCTACCTGCACGGCAGCGGCCCGGAATCCACGTTCGGATGGACCGACACCTACGACGTGACCGGGGCTGACGTTCTCCAGGTCATCGACTGGGCACAGCGCCAGGCCGGCGACACGCTCACGTACGCGGTGGCTCTCGTTCTCGACGACCCGGCACGGGGCCCGACGGCAGGGGCGTCCGGTCGGGGTCTGGTGTGGCTGGTCGGGATGGACGGAAACACCACCCCAGTCGACCTCGACGAGGCCGACGCCCTCGGGCGCATGCTCGCTCGGCGGCACGACGCAGTCCGGGTGCCGGATGCGGACCGCATGCCGCCCGAGGATCCAGACCCGTACGACGACGGCACTCGACGCCGCTAGTTCATCCACAACGCGGGACGTCGAGTCGCCTCGTGAGGACGCACGTTTCACCGCTGTCTAGAGGCCCGGGTTCTACATTGCCTCCATGCTGCGGAGCGCGAATGGCTGACGGCGATCTGGTCGACGAGCTGGCCCGGTCGCTGGGTGTCAGGCTCTCTGGGGAGGGATTCACGCGGCGCGGGCTGACGATTGCCTGCATCCTGCCGACGGGCCTTCGCGTCAAGGTGGGCCTGCGTCGCCGGCTGACGACGCAGGACTCGGCTCTGGTCGGCGCTCTGGTCACGGTGGAGCTGCGACTCGGCAGGAACCCGGGCAACAACGCGTCGTTCACGGATCTGATCTCTGACGACATCCGCCGCCCGGACCGTCGGAACGAGATGTTCACCCTCGAACGCGCCGACGGGGACAGCATTCAGCGGGCGTGCGTGGCCATCGCGGAAGCCGCCTTGATGTGGCTCGGCCGCGCACGAGCCGGTGATCTCATGGTCGAGCCAGAGGCGCTGGATGCGCGGCACGACGTATGGATCTGCGTCACGGCCGAGCAGTGGTCCTTCCTCTGGGAGCTGCTCAAGGACGGACCGCCACCGGGCGCCGTCGAAGCCGTGGAGTCGGTCCCCCGGACATTCGACCCGGCCGTGGGACCCCCGCCCATGGCCGAGCAAGGCATGAACGGGATCATCGAACGCCTGCGCCAAGAGTTTCGCCCCGACCTGGCGCCCTTCCTGCCCGACTTCCCGAGGCGGCGACAACGGCCCTGACTGCCGACGAACGGCAGGCGGCGGATCGTGATGCTGGACTCGTGCCAGCGGACCTCGGGCGATGCCGAAATCAGTCAGCCCGTCCGCCGCTCATGCCGCGGATGGCTCACCTCTCCCCGTGAAGCGGATGGTGGTCGACGGTGAGCGCTTCGAAGTCACCGAGCCTGCCGGCGAGCCCGGCGTCGACGACCTCCTCCGGGTCTCGGGGCCCCATGAGGGATACGGGTTCACCAGTTCCACCTACGGCGGTGACGTCCAGACAGATGCTGTGCTCGAGGACGCCGTCCGCAACTTTCTGAGCCAGGTGGATCGCAGGACTGGCTACATCGACTGAGCAGCCTCGGCTCCCGCGCTGGGGGCGGGTGCTGGTCATCGCTCCACCCTGGCCGCCGGGCGTGCTCACGCCCCGTCGACGGCGGTCAGGTGCAGGAGGTAGCCCTGGCCCGGCGCGAGGGCGGGGACGGGCAGCCCGTGGTCGTCGAGGACCGCGCCCGCGACGACCACGCCGGCCTCGCCCTGCGCCGCGTCGAACCACCGCGGGCCGCGCACCTGCTGGCTCTCCGGCAGGCCGGCCTCCGGCCGCACGCGCACCCGGTAGCGACGGGACGGGTCGAGCCCCGGCAGGGGTACCGCCCCGGGCGTGACGCCGCGCCCGCTGACGACGCGGACCACGGTGAGCGCGGCCTCGGACCGGTCGGCCGCCACGACGCCGCCGACGACGAGCGAGGGGTCGGGATGGTCCGAGCGCACGACGTCTCCGGTGTGCAGCAGCGGCCGCAGCTCGCGGTAGAGGCCGCTCCACGCGCGCAGGGCGTCGAGCTCCTGCGGCGAGCAGGTCGAGATGTCCCACTCGAGGCCGGCGTGCCCGCCGAGCGCGACGAGCATCCGCAGCGAGAGGTCGAGGTCGCGGTGCGTCGTGTGGGCGCGGGGCGGCCCGACGTGCGTGCCCATCCGCTCCGGCGGCACGAGCAGCCCGGTCCACCGCTGGATGGCGACGCGCTCGAGGGCGTCGTTGCAGTCCGAGGTCCACACACGGTCGGTCCGGGCGAGCACGCCGAGGTCGACGCGGGCACCGCCGCTCGAGCACGACTCGATCTCGAGCGCGGGGAACCGCTCGCGCAGCGCGCCGAGGAGCCGGTAGGTCGCGCGGGTCTGGGCCGCGACGGCGGGCCGGTCGGTGCCGGTGGCGTCGGTGCGCACGGCCTCGTGGAGGTCGCGGTTGTGGTCCCACTTGACGAAGTCGACGCCGTAGGTGCCGATGACGTCCGACATCGCGGCGAGGACGTGGTCGAAGGCGTCGGGGTTCGCGAGGTCGAGGACGTGCTGGTGGCGCGAGGGCGGCGTCGGGCCGGCGGCCGGGCCGAGGACCCACTCCGGGTGGGCGCGCACGACGTCGGAGTCGAGGTTGAGCATCTCGGGCTCGAACCACAGCCCGAACTCCATCCCGAGGCCCTTGACGTGCTCGACGAGCGGGCCGAGGCCGTCCGGCCAGACCTCCGGCGAGACTTGCCAGTCGCCGAGGCCGCGGGTGTCGTCGCGACGCGAGCCGAACCAGCCGTCGTCGAGGACGAAGCGCTCGACGCCGATGGACGCCGCGGTGTCGGCGAGCCGCTGAAGGTGGCCGAGGTCGGTCTCGAAGTAGACCGCCTCCCACGTGTTGAGGACGAGCGGGCGGGGGCGGCCGGCGCGGTAGTCCGCCCCGGCGCGCTGGTGGCGCACGAGGCGCGCGGTGAGGCCGTCGAGCCCGGCGTCGGACCAGACGGCGACGACGTCCGGCGCCGTCCAGGTCTCGCCCGGGCCGAGCCGGACCTCGCCGGGGCCCAGCGCCTCGCCCGCGCCGATGACGGCCGCGTGGGCGCCGGCGCCCTCGGGCAGCCGCTCGACGAGGTGCTCGTGGTGGCCGCTCCAGGCGGCGTGCACCGCCCAGACCTCGCCGTGGCGGAAGCCGAACCCCGCGGTGCCGGCGGTCATGAGCAGCGTCGCGTCGTGGCCGGTGCGGCCGCGGCGGCCGGTGCGCAGCCAGGTGCCGTCGGCGACGAGGCGGCGCTGCGGCGTGCGCTCGCGCACCCAGCGCCCGCTGAGGTCGAGCACCTCCTCGGCGCGGGCCGGCAGCGGCAGGAGGGTGCGCAGCTCCGCGACCTCGAGCGGCGCCGTGCCCGCGGCCGCGGTCGACGTGACCGACGTCGACGCCGTGAGCACACCGTGCTCGTCGAGCGCGAGGACGAGCTCGACGACCGCCTGGGTGTCCTCGGCCTCGGCCCGCACCGTCAGGCGCTCGCCCCCGCCGGTGACCTCCGCCACCCAGCGCGGGGCGGCGGCACCACCGGCACGGTGCAGGGCGATGCCCGGCGTCCCGAGCCAGCCGTCGCCGGAGGTCGGCAGGACGGTGAGGTCCCACGGCTCGTCGAGCGCGTTGTTCGCGACCGGGGTGTCGCGCAGCAGCACGAGGTCGGCGGCCGCCGCGTCGGGCAGGTCGGCGCCCCAGTGCAGGACGGCGGGCAGGCCGTGGTCGCGGTGGGCGAGGACGAGGGCGACGCCCCCTCCCCGGAGGACGGTGTGGTCGGCGCTCACCCCTTGGTCGACCCGAGCGTGAGGCCGGAGACGAACTGCTTCTGCAGGACGAAGAAGACGACGAGGACCGGCAGCGCCACGAGGATGGACCCAGCCGCGACGAGGTTGGTGTCGGAGAAGAACTGGCCGCGCAGGTTGTTCAGCGCGCTCGTCACCGGGTACTTGTCGCCGCGCGAGATGAGGACGGTCGCCCAGAAGAACTCGTTGTAGATCCACGTGACCTGGAGGGTCGCGAGGGCGGCGAGGGCCGGGCGCACGAGGGGCATCGTCAGCTGCCAGTACTGGCGCCACACGCTCGCGCCGTCGAGCTCGGCCGACTCGTAGATCTCGTGCGGCAGCGTCTTCATGTAGTTGCTGAGCACGAAGGTGCAGAAGCCCAGCTGGAAGGCCGTGTTGACGAGGATGAGCGCCCAGAAGCTGTTGAGCATCGTCCCGCTCGAGCTCATGAACTCCGGGAGGGGGATCTCGCGGAACATCCGGAACACGGGGATGAGGAGCGCCTGCGGCGGCAGCAGGTTCGCCGCGAGGAAGATGCCGAGGAGCGTGAGGTTGAAGCGGTACGAGAACCGGGCGAGGACGAACGCGACGAGCGAGGACAGGAAGAGCGTCAGCGCCACCGCCGGGACGGTGATGAGGATCGAGTTCTTGAAGTGCAGGCCGAAGTTGCCTCGGCTCCAGGCGTTCTCGTAGTTGGCGAGGGTCCACCCGCCGAAGGACAGGTACCCGTTGGTCTGCGTGTACGAGTAGTCGCGGAACGAGTTGTAGAGGGCCCACAGCAGCGGGAAGAGCCAGACCAGCGCGAGGACGAGCATGACGACCGTCGCGACCTTGCCGCGGCGCTTGTTGAGGACGCCGCCGGCCGTACCTCGCGTCGAGAGCGCCTTGCCCGTCGTGCCCGGGACGGCGGTGGGGGCGGTGGCGGTGGTCATCGGCGGTCCTCCCGGAAGACGATGCGCAGGTAGATGGTGATGAAGACCGACGAGATGACCATCATGATGACGGCGAGCGCCGACCCGAAGCCGTAGCGCGTGGCCTCGCCGATGACGTTCTGCGACACCAGCGCCGAGATCAGCTCGAGGCCGTTGCGGCCCTTGTTGATGATCCAGACGAGGTCGAACGCGCGGAGCGACTCGATGACGACGATGACGAGGACGATCATGTTGATCGGGCGCATGACCGGGAAGATGACGTTGAAGAACGTCTTGACCTCGCCCGCGCCGTCGACGGCCGCCGCCTCGCGCAGCGACCCGTCGACGCCCTTCAGGCCCGCCAGGTAGATGAGCATGATGTAGCCGGTGTGCCGCCACGCGGTGGCGACGAGCACGGCCCACAGGTTGACGTCGGGGTCGCCGTACCAGTCGACGTTGCCCTTGAAGAGCTCGTTGATGAGGCCCTGGTCGGTCGAGTAGAAGAGCTGCCAGATGAAGCCGACGAGCGCCAGCGACAGGACGACCGGCAGGTAGAACGCGGTCTGGTAGAACCGGCTCCCCCACATCTCGCGGTCGAGGACGACCGCCAGCACGACCCCGAGGATCGTCGGGAAGACGAAGAGGAAGACCAGCCAGACGAGGTTGTGCTGGATGGCCGGCCAGAAGGGCGGGTAGATCGTCGCGATGTCGACGTAGTTCTTCGTGCCGACCCACTCGATCGAGCTGAACTTGAACCCGTTCCAGCGCGTGAACGACAGCGCCACCGAGGCCGCGGCCGGCAGCCAGACGAGCCAGACCACGAGGAGCGTGGGGATCCCGATCATCAGGGAGATGACCAGGCGGTCGCGTGCTCCTCGTTTCTTCTCGACCCGTCGTGACTGCCGGCGTGCGGTCCTGGTGGCCATCGTTCCTCCTCGTCCCCGGCTCAGCCGAGGATGGACGCGGCCTGCTGCTGGATGGAGGTCGTGACCTTGTCGATGTCGTTCGGGTTCTTGATGAAGTCCTGGAGCGCGACGGTGACGACGGTGTTGGCCAGGTCGGCGTTGGTGTCGCGGTCGAGGAACTGGGCGATGTTCTTCGCGTTCTGGACGACCTCGACCGACTTCTTCTGCAGCGCACCGTACTTCGCGGTGCTGGCTCCCGAGTTGGCGGCGATGAACGGCGCCGAGCCGGCGTTGTTGCCCGCGTCCGCGGCCTCGGCGCTGCCGAGCCACTTGATGAACGCCTTGCCGGCCTCGGTGTCCTGCGCGCCCTCGGCGACGCAGAAGCCGTCGATCGGCGCGTCGAGCGCGTCGGCGCCGATGCTCGCGTCGAGCGCCGGGAAGGTGAAGAAGTCGAGGTCCTCCTGGGCCTCCGTCGGCACGCCGTCGACGACGAAGGTGCCGAGGAGGTACATGCCGCACTCGCCCTTGGCCATCGAGGTCGCGGCCTCCTGCCAGGTGCGGCCGAGCGAGTTCTCCTGGTGGTAGGGCAGGAGGGTCTTCCAGGTCTCGAAGACCTTCTTGACCTCGGGGCTGTCCCACTTCTGCTCACCCTTGGTCAGCTGCATGTGGAAGTCGAAGCCGTTGAGGCGCATGTTGAGGATGTCGAAGGTGCCCATCGGCGCCCAGGCGTCCTTGGCGGCGAAGGCGAAGGGGGTGATCTTCTTGCCCTGCATGTCGGTCATCAGGGCGTTGAGCTCGTCCATCGTCTTCGGCTCGGTCCAGCCGTTCTTCTCGAAGACCGACGGACGGTAGAAGACGGCCCACGGGTAGTAGCTGATCGGGACGAAGTACTGCTTGCCGTCCGACGCGGTGGAGGCCTGCTTGAAGGCGTCGCTCATGCCGTCGATGGGCCACACGTCGCTGAGGTCGGCGATCTGGCCGGCCTCGGCGAACTGCGACATGCGGTAGCCGGCGAACCACGTGAACACGTCGTCCGGGCTGCCCTGGAGGTAGGTGGTGATGCTCTCCTGGAAGGTGTTGTGGTCGACCGCGTTGACCGAGACCTGCACGCCCTCCTTCTTCGCGTAGGCGTCGGCCATGCCCTGCATGCGCTCGTAGGCCGGCCCGGAGCCCTTGGCCTCGTTGACGCCGAACTTGACGTTGCCGGCCTTGGCCGAGGCGCCGCCACCGCTCGTGGAGGGCGAGTCGTCGCTGCCGCAGCCGGCGAGGGTCCCTGCGCCGAGGAGGGCGCCGGCACCGAGGGCGCCCGACAGGAGGGTCCGGCGGTTCACCCCGCGGACGGAGGCGGGAAGGGAGCTCGCGAACCGGGGGTCGCGCGGGGCCGGGCGTGCCATGGGTGTCTCCTTTGACGAACGTGCCGCTCCTGACAGTTTCGATCAGAAACGAACAACCGATGGCTCCAGAGTGTGGAGTCGCGCCGCGAGGGTGTCAAGGGTCGTGACCAACCTTTGACCTTCGGAAACCACGGGCACAGGCGGATTGGCGTCCCGGCCGCTTCGGTCGACCGTCGCGTCGGCGGATGTTCGTATCTGTTGACAGATGTCGATTCCGCGCAACACACTGTCCGCCATGCGTCAATGGCCCGACGACCGCGTCGCCTTCGGTGGGGACTACAACCCCGAGCAGTGGCCACGTGCGGTGTGGGACGACGACATGCGGCTGATGGCCGCGGCGGGGGTCAGCTTCGTGACCCTCGGCGTCTTCTCGTGGTCCTGGCTGGAGCCGACCAAGGGCGAGTACGAGTTCGGCTGGCTCGACGAGGTGATGGACCTCCTCCACGCGCACGGCATCGCCGTCGACCTCGCCACCGCGACCGCCACCCCGCCGCCGTGGCTGAGCGCCGCCTACCCCGAGATCCTCCCCGTCGACCGTGAGGGTCACACCCTCTGGCCGGGCAGCCGGCAGGCCTGGTGCCCGTCGTCGCCGCTCTACCGCGAGTTCGCCCTCGCCCTCACCGACCGGATGGCGCAGCGCTACCACGACCACCCGGCGCTGGCGATGTGGCACGTCTCGAACGAGTACGCCTGCCACAACCTGCCCTGCTACTGCGACACCTGCGCGGTGTTCTTCCGGCGCTGGCTCGAGCGCCGCTACGGGACGCTGGACGCCCTCAACGAGGCGTGGGGCACGGCGTTCTGGAGCCAGCGCTACACCGCGTGGGACGACGTCCTGCCGCCGCGGCTCACGACGACGTTCGGCAACCCGACCCACGAGCTCGACTACCACCGCTTCGGGTCCGACACCCTGCTCGACTTCCACGTCGCGGAGAAGGAGGTCATCCGCCGCCACTCCCCCGACGTGCCGGTGACGACCAACTTCATGACGATGAGCAGCTTCCGGCTGCTCGACTACCACGACTGGGCGCCGCACCAGGACGTCGTGAGCACCGACCACTACGTCGTCGACGCGCTCGAGCACCCCCGCGCCGAGCTCTCGTTCCACGGCGACCTGACCCGTGGTCTCGCCGGCGGCGCGCCGTGGATGCTCATGGAGCACTCGACGAGCGCGGTCAACTGGCAGCCGGTCAACCCGGCCAAGCCGCCGCGCGAGACCCTCCTCGACAGCCTGACCCACGTCGCCCGCGGCGCGGACGCCCTCGGGTTCTTCCAGTGGCGGCAGTCGCGCGCCGGCTCGGAGAAGTTCCACTCCGCCCTCGTCCCCCACGCCGGCGAGGACAGCGACCGCTTCCGCGAGGTCTGCGAGCTCGGCGCCGTCGCCGGGCGGCTCGGCGAGCTCGTCGGCTCGCGCGTCGAGGCCGACGTCGCCGTCCTCTGGGACTACGAGGCGCAGTGGGCGGTCAGCGGCCCGTGCATGCCCTCGGCCAGGCTCGACTACCCGCAGGCCGCGCACACCGTCCACCGCCTGCTGCGCGACGCGGGCGTGACCTGCGACGTCGTCCACCCCGACACCGACCTGTCGGGCTACCGGGTCGTCGTCGTCCCGACGCTCTACCTCGTCTCCGACCCCGCCGCCGAGCGCATCGCGGCGGCCGCCGCGGCCGGGGCGCACGTCGTCGTCACCTACTTCTCCGGCATCTCCGACCCCGACGACCACGTCCGGCTCGGCGGCTACCCCGGCGCGTTCCGCGACCTGCTCGGCGTCCGCGTCGAGGAGCTGTTCCCGCTGCGGGTCGGCGAGCCCGTCGCTCTCGCCGGGGGCGGCGCCGGCTCGGTGTGGTCCGAGGACGCCCGCGTCCGCGACGCCGAGGTGCTCGACTCCTACGCCGACGGTCCGCTGGCCGGCCGGGCCGCCGTCACCCGCCGCACCGTCGGCGAGGGCGCCGCCTGGTACCTCGGCACGCTGCCCGACGACGCGACCCTCGCCGCCCTCCTCGCCCGGGTCACCGACGAGGCCGGCGTCGCGCCGGTCGCCGACGTCCCGGCCGGCGTCGAGGTCACCCGCCGCCGCTCGGCCTCGGGCTCCTGGCTCTTCGTCCTCAACCACACCGACGCCGGTTGCGAGCTCGCCGTCACCGGCCACGACCTCGTCGCGGGCGCCGACGTGGGCCCGGTCGCCACCGTGGCGGCGCGCAGCGCGGCGATCGTCCGGGAGGCCTGATGCTCGCCAGCCAGCGCCGGGCCGCCATCCTCTCCATCGTCGAGGAGCACGGCGCCGCCCGCGTCTCCGAGCTCGTCGACCAGCTCGGCGTCTCGGACATGACGGTCCGGCGCGACATCGAGCGGCTCGACGGCGACGGCCTCCTCGAGCGCGTGCACGGCGGGGCGGTGGCCATCACCCCCCGCGCCACGGACGAGCCGGGCTTCACCGCGAAGTCGACGCTCATGACCGCCGAGAAGCAGGCCATCGCGCTCGAGGCCGCGCGGCTGGTCCAGCCCGGCGCGACGATCGGGATCTCCGCCGGCACGACGACCTACGAGCTGGCCCGCGCCGTCCGCGACGTGCCCCAGCTGACCGTCGTCACGAACTCGGTGCCCGTCGCGCAGCTGCTCCACGAGTCGCAGTCGGCCGCGCACGTCGTCGTCCTCACCGGGGGCGTCCGGACGCCGTCGGACGCGCTCGTGGGGCCGGTCGCCGTCACGGCCCTCGCCGGCCTGCACGTCGACCGGCTCTTCCTCGGCGCGCACGGCATCGACCGCGCGGCCGGCCTCACCACGCCGAACCTCGTCGAGGCCGAGACGAACCGGGCGCTCGTCCGCTCGGCCCGCTCGGTGTGCGTGCTCGCCGACCGCTCGAAGATCGGCATCGTCGGCCTCTCGACGTTCATGGACCTCTCCGAGGTCGACACGCTCATCACCGACTCCGGCATCCCGGCCCGGGCGCGGCAGGTGCTCGTCGAGTCGGTCGAGCACCTCGTGCTGGCCGAGCCCGGGCGGACCCGCCAGGTGGGCGACGCCGGATGACCCGGACCCGCACGGTCCGGCGCACGGTCCGCTCGCTCGCCGACGGCCGCGAGATCATCTACTTCGACGACTCGCCGGACGCCCCGGAGCGCACCGCGGTCGACCGGCGCGAGCTCGGGCCTCGCGCCTCCGCCGGGCACGTCCGCTACGACGCGCTCGTCGGCGACTGGGTGGCCGTCGCCGGGCACCGGATGAACCGCACCTTCCTGCCGCCCAAGGACGAGTGCCCGCTCTGCCCGACCGGGCGTGGCAGCGTGCCGTCCGAGATCCCCGACGGCGAGTACGACGTCGTGGTCTTCGAGAACCGCTTCCCCTCGTACGCCCCCGTCGCCGACGACGACGTCGTCGCCCCCGAGGGGTACCTGCACCGTCCGGCGCACGGGCGCACCGAGGTCGTCTGCTTCACGAGCGACCACGACTCCTCGTTCGCGGCCCTCGGCCCGGAGCGTGCCCGCACCGTCGTCGACGTCTGGGCCGACCGCACGGCCGAGCTCGGCGCGACGCCCGGCGTCGAGCACGTCTTCTGCTTCGAGAACCGCGGCCAGGAGATCGGGGTGACGCTGCACCACCCGCACGGCCAGGTGTACGCCTACCCCTACGTCCCCGCCCGCACGGCCGAGATGCTGGCCCGGGCCACCGAGCACCACGCCCGCACGGGCCGGCTGCTCGGGGCCGACCTCCTCGCCGCCGAGCGCGCGGACGGCTCGCGGGTCGTCCTCGCCGGCGAGAACTGGACCGCCTACGTCCCCTACGCCGCACGCTGGCCGGTCGAGGTGCACCTGGCCCCCCACCGCGACGTCCCCGACCTCGTGGCCCTCGACGACGCGGAGCGCGACGAGCTCGCCCACCTCTACCTCGAGCTCCTGCGGCGCCTCGACGGCTACCACGTGCGCGAGGACGGCCCCGTGCGGCTGCCGTACATCGCCGCGTGGCACCAGGCCCCCGCGCGCACCGGCCGCGACGTGTCGCGCCTGCTGCTCCAGGTGATGTCGGTCCTGCGCGGCCCCGGCAAGCTCAAGTACCTCGCGGGGTCCGAGAGCGCCGTCGGCGGCTGGGTCACCGACACCCGGCCCGAGGCGGTCGCGGCGCGGCTGCGCTCGCTCGCGGGCGCGTGACGCCGGCAGCGGTGCCCGGCGGAGTCCCTGTGCTCCGCCGGGCACCGCCGTGCGGACCCCTCGCCCCTCCTCGAGCGGTCACGCACCCCCTGCGAGGCGTGGCCCGCATCGTACGACAAAACCGACCGTCCGGTCTGTTGTCGTCCGCGCCACGGCTGTCGCCCGCCGACGGGACGCACAGCCCGGCCACAGACGGCACGCGTAGCCTCGTCCGCGACCGACCCGGCCGACGACCACGAGGAGCCACGTGCCCCGGCAGCAGCGGGCCGTCGCCACGCGCAGCGGCATCCTGCGCGCCGCGGCGGCCGTCATCGAGCGACGCGGGTACGAGGCCGCGACGGTCGCCGAGATCGTCCGCGAGGCCGGCATCACCAAGGGCGCGCTGTACTTCCACTTCGCCTCGAAGGAGGCCCTCGCGGAGGCCGTCATCGCCGAGCAGGGCGAGTGGCGCACGCAGCACGGCCCCGACGCCGGTCCACCGGTGCAGGCCGTCGTCGACCTCGCCTACTCCTTCGTCGAGGCGCTGCTCACCGACCCGTTGATGCGCGCGAGCGTCCGGATGACGCTGGACCGCGTCGCCGCCGACGACGTCATCCGGGCCGGCTACCTTGGCTGGATCGAGGCGGTCGCCGACCTGCTGCGCGAGGCCGAGGCCGCGGGGTCGCTCGTGCCGGGCACCGACCCCGAGCGGTTCGCCTACGTCGTCACCTCCGTCGTCACCGGCATGCAGCTGACGAGCGAAGCGCTGACCGGGCGGGCCGACCTGCCCGAGCGGGTCGAGGACTTCTGGCGGCTCGTGCTGCCGGTCCTCGTGCGCCCCGAGGAGCTCGCGAGGGTCGACCCACGACCGCCGGGGTTGCGCACCGCCGAGGCCGGGTAGCACCGCGGGGACCGCACCCCGCGCCGATCGGAGAACCGTGCCCGACCTCACCGCCCTCGTCCTCAGCTGCACCCTCTCGCCCTCCCCCGCGCCCTCGAGCACCGAGCTGCTCTCGGGCCAGCTCCTCGAGGCGCTCGCCGAGCACGGTGTCACCGGCTCGACCGTCCGCGTCGTCGACCACGACGTCAAGCCGGGCGTCGAGGCCGACATGGGCGACGGCGACGCCTGGCCGGCCATCCGACGGCAGGTGCTCGCGGCCGACATCGTCGTCCTCGCGACGCCGACGTGGATGGGCCAGCACTCGAGTGTCGCCCAGCGCGTCCTCGAGCGCCTCGACGCCGAGCTCGGCGAGTCCGACGACGAGGGCCGGCTGCTCACGTACGGCAAGGTCGGCCTCGTCGTGGTGGTCGGCAACGAGGACGGTGCCCACCACATCTGCGCGGTCGCCTACCAGGGGATGAACGACGTCGGCTTCACGATCCCGGCCAACGGCTGCACCTTCTGGAACGGCGAGGCGATGACCGGCACCGACTACCGGGACCTCGACGAGACGCCCGAGCAGACGGCCTCGGCCACGCGGACCGCCGCCGCCAACGCCGCGCACCTCGCCCGCGCCCTGCGACAGAGCCCGTACCCGGCGTCCTGACCCGGGGCTGACCGACCCGGCAGACCCCTGACCGGACCGGTACCGGACGCTCACGCACGCTTGGGCCGGGGCTGACCCCCGCCGAGCAGGCTGTCCCCCCGTGAGCACTCCCACCACCGCCCCGCCCGCCAGTCGTCGCCTCCCCCGAGGGCTGCGTCGGGCGGCGGCCGCCCTCCTCCTCGCCGCGCTCGGCGCCCCCGCCGCCGCGGGCGCCGCGCAGGCCCTCCCGCCGGCGCCCCCGAGCGTCGCCGACGCCCGCGAGCAGCTGGCCGGGCTGCACGTCGGCTACGAGGACAACGTCGGCTACGACCGCAGCGCGTTCACGCACTGGATCACCGTCAGCGGCACGTGCGACACCCGCGAGACGGTGCTGAAACGCGACGGGTCGGGCGTCACGACGGACTCCTCGTGCCGCGCGACCTCCGGCACCTGGCGCAGCGTCTACGACGACACGACGTCCACCGACTCCTCGTCGCTCGACATCGACCACGTCGTCCCGCTCGCCGAGGCCTGGGGCTCCGGCGCCAACCTCTGGACCGACGCCGAGCGCAGGGCGTTCGCCAACGACCTGGCCGTCCCGCAGCTCATCGCGGTCTCGGCGTCGAGCAACCGCAGCAAGTCCGACCAGGACCCGGGCGAGTGGCAGCCCCCGGCGAGCGGCTGGCGCTGCGAGTACGCCCGCTCGTGGATCGAGGTCAAGTACCAGTACGACCTCGAGGTCGACAGCCGCGAGAAGACGGCCCTCACCGGGATGCTCGACACGGACTGCTGATTCCGCGGGGCCACCGCGGCCTCGCCTTGCCGCCCCGACCTCGCCTCACCGGGGCGTCTTGACGCACCGTCAGGACGAGGTGACCCCGGCACGACGGGACGTCCCCGGTGCGGCGGACGTCCGACGGCGCCGGGACCGGACGAACGCGACGACGGCGCAGCCGAGCATCCCCGCCGCGAGCAGGAACGGTGAGGCCATCATCCCGAGGAGGAGGACGCCGTCGGCCGGCGGGAGGGTGCAACCCCACCCGAGGCCCTCGCACTGGCCGCCGGTGTTGTGGTCGGGCAACGAGAAGTGCAGGACCACGACGAGCACCGCCGGCAGCAGCCAGAGCACGCCGAGCACGACGAGGTACGGGCGGAGGGAGCGCAGCATCCGTCCACCGTGCCACGGCGGACGAGAGCCCGCCCGAGCAGGAGTGCTCAGGCGCGCAGGCGCCCGCCGGCCCGGCGGATGGTGGCCGCGGCCACGGCGTCGATGGAGTCGACGACGAGCGGGTCCTCGACCCCGAGGTCGCCCCGCAGCACCGACAGCTCGGTGCAGCCGAGCGCGACGGCCTCGGCGCCCTTGGCCCGCAGGTGCTCGACGAGCGCGTCGAAGCGGCTTCGCGACACCGGGTTCCCCGCCTTGACGCCGTCGTAGATGACGCTCATCGTCTCGCGCTGCTCGTCGGCGTCCGGCAGGACGAGCTCGACGCCGGCGCGCTCGGCGGAGCGGGCGTACGTGCCGGCGGCGAGGGTGCCGTCGGTCGCGAGCACCCCGAGGCGACGCAGTCCCGGGACGGCCTCGCGGGCGGCGGCCACGGTCTCGTCGACGGTGTCGAGGACCTCGATGCCGACCGCGGCCCGCATCCGGTCCACCCAGACGAGGGCGGTGTTGCACGGGATGGCGACGAACGTCGCGCCGGCGCGCTCGAGGGCCTGCACGTCGGCGACGAGCGCGGGCTCGGGGCTCTCGTTCTCGCCGCGGAGGAAGCCGGTGCGGTCCGGGATCGAGCCGTGCTGCCAGACGAGCAGGTCGACGTGGTCCTGGTCGCGGCGGGCGTCGGTCAGCTCGACGACGCGGCGCAGGAAGTGGACGGTGGCGGCGGGCCCGAGGCCGCCGAGCACGCCGCCCGGCTGCCCCGGCACCGGCACGTCGGCGCCGGTCATCGACGGTCCGTGAAGTGCGCGCGGAACTTGCGGACCTGGTTGAGGTGGTAGGCCGCGTTGTACGCCCGCCGCTTGAGCGTGAGGTCGGGGCCGTAGACGTTGGGGTCGCTCGCCCGGCCGCTCCTCATGAGCCCGATCGCCTTCTCGCGCAACGCCTCGTCGAGGACGTAGTGCTTGACGACGTACTTCGGGACGAACGCGAAGAGGTGCTCGCCGCGGGCGATCGTCAGCCCCTCCATGGGCTCGTGGCGCACCCAGTCGCGGACGTACCACTCGGAGACGTTGTTCCCCCCGGCCGTCACGTAGAAGTTCGAGCGGCCGAGGCGGACGTTGATCTCGAAGAACTTGTAGGTGCCGTCGCGCCGGTCGTACTTGAGGTCGAAGTTGCTGAACCCGACGTAGCCGATGTGCTCGAGGAAGCGCTTGGCCTGCTCGACGACCTCGTCGATCTCCGTCGTGATGATGACGCACGGGTTGCCGATGGCCAGCGGGTGGTGCTCCTCGAGGAGGACGTGCCCGACCGACCCGAAGACGACCTTCCCGTCACGGTCGGAGTAGCAGGTGAGCACCCGCATGTTCGTGTCGTCGCCCGGGACGAAGTCCTGGAGGAGGAAGTTGCCGTCGTAGCTGCTGGCCCGCACCCGCCGCAGCGTGTCGGCGAGCTCCTCGGGGGTGTCGCAGACGTAGACCTTCTTCTTCCCCTCGAAGCTCGCGTAGTGGTACAGCGCGCTGTCGGCCGGCTTGGCGACGACCGGGAACTCCCAGGGCAGGTCGCGCTCCTCGCCGTGGTCGCCCGAGCAGTCGACGACGATCGTCGCCGGGTGCGGCACGCCGACCTCGTCGAGGATCCCGTAGAAGACGTCCTTGCGGACGATCCGGTCCAGCAGGTCGAGGTCGATGTAGGGGATGGTGAACCAGGCCCCGAGCCGGTCCTTGTGCTCGATGATCATCCGCACGTACCAGTCGCCGGCCGCGACGAGCAGCAGCGGCGGGCGGCCCTCTCCCCCGTGCTCGCGGCCGACCCGCTCGAGCTCGCGCACGAAGGTGTCGGCCTCCTCGAAGCCCGGCACGTAGACGTGGTCGCAGAGCGTCGAGAGGGCCACCGGCCCGCCCTCGCTCATGTTGACGACGAGCGGCCGGACGCCGTACGCGGCGTGGAAGGTGCGCACGAGCGTGTAGGCGGTGATGTCGCCGCCGAGGATGACGGGGCGGAAGTCGGTGGCGGGAGCGGCGGGGGGCACGCGGGGGTCCTTCGCGACGGGGGCGTCTGGCTCGGCCACCCATGATCCCCCATGGGGCGGACCGGGCCGAATCGCGGCACGCCCCGCGCCGACCGGGTCAGGAGGCGAAGACGACGGTGTTGTCGGTGTAGTGGCCGGTGACGGGGTCGATCTCGCCGCTGCACGTGACCAACCGCAGGACCGGACCCGGCTGCGGCCCGTAGACCGCGTCCGTCGGGAAGTCGTCCTTGGCCACCTGCACCGACGAGCGCACCGTGAAGGTCACGACGTCACCGTCGCGCTGGACGACCTCGACCTCGTCCCCCGGCCGCAGCTCCCGCAGCCGGACGAACACCGCGGGGCCGGTGTGCGTGTCGACGTGGCCGGCGATGACGGCGGGGCCGCGCTGCCCGGGCGCGGCCGCCGCCGTGAGCCACCCGGCGAGCGCGGGGTCGCGCGGCACCTCCATCGTCCCGTCCGGGGCGATGCCGAGGTCGACGAGGCGCGAGTCGACGCCGATGGCGGGGATGCGCACCCGGGCCGGGCGGTCACCGGGCGCGGCGGCGCTCCCGGTCGCACGAGCCGGCAGGGACGCGTCGTTGGGGCCACGCCGGGTGACGGCGACCGAGTCCGGCACGTCGGGGCTCGGCCACGCCTCCGGCGCGAGCTGGGCGAACCCGCCGGGTCCGGCGACCGTGGCCCGCGCCGTCGGTGAGGGGCTGACCGCCGGGACCGACCCGGCGACGACCGGGCCGGGGAGGCGGGCGGGCTCGTCACGGGTCGCGGCGACCGCCGCCACCGCCAGGCCGCCCGCGGCGGCCAGGGCCGCGCCGGCGGTCAGGAGGCGACTCGCCGCCGGGGTCACCAGACCGGCCCCGGGCGCGGACGACGGCGCCGCCCGACGATCGTCAGCAGGAGGAAGATGCTCGTGCTGAGGGCGCCGACGGTCAGGCCGCCGCGCACGGCCGCGTCGCCGGGCCGGCTCGCCGTGCCGCCGAACCCGGTCTGCACGCCGTCGACCGGGGCGGTACTCGCCCCCATCGCGTCCGAGACCGGCTTGAGCACGACCCCGCCGTTGCCGTCGCCGAGGACGAAGACGGTGTAGGTGCCGCCGCGGGCGACGTCGACGGTGGCGTCGATCGGGGTGAGGTCGGCGGTCCCGCCGGTGGTCGTCAGCGTGAGGTCCCACGACCCGACGGGCACCGTGCGGTAGGGGGTGGGCTGCCCGTAGGCGGCGTCCTGCGCGATGACCGGTCCGCCGTCCGCGCGCACCGAGAGCGCCGAGACCTCGGGCAGGGCGGGGACGAGGCGCACCCGGGCCGATCCCGAGTAAGCGCCGGACGGGCGGTCGGTGATGGTCTCGACGCGGGGGTCCTTCTTCGTCCCGCCGAGGGCGGCGAGGGTGACGGCCTCGCCGGCGCGGGCCTCGAAGGTGCCGGTGAGGACCGGGGGGCCGTCGGTGCCCGACCCCGCTGGGCGGATCGTCACGGCGTACACCCCGGCCGGCACCTGCCGGTAGTCCCCGATGCCGCCGTAGCCGACGGCGGGCTCGAGCACGCGGGTCTGACCCTCCGCGACCGCCTCCGGGACGGAGCCGGTCGGCACGTCGGCGAGCGCGCTGCCCGCGAACGGCACGAGGCGGATCGTCATCGTGCCCACGCCCGGGACGAGGTGCGCCGCCCGGACCCAGGCCGTCGACGCCGCCGCCGGCAGGCCGTGCGGGGCGGCGGAGGCGCCGGGTGCGGTCGCGGCGAGCGCGAGGACCGCCACCACCGCGGCGAGCATCAGGCTGACCGGGCCCCGGAGGCGACCCGCAGGGTGTCGAGACATGGTGGTCCTCTCGGGTCGGCGCCACCCCGGGGTGGGGCGGCCGCGCAGCGGCGGGGCAGGTCGGTGCGGTCTCACGCGTCCTCCAGCGGGAAGGTCAGCAGGAGCATCGGCACGGCGCCGGAGGCCGTGCGCTCGTAGTCGACGAGCGGGTGGAACTCGGCGCGCTGGGCGTCGAGGACGGCGAGGAGGTCGGTGGTCGCGGGCGTGCCGCGGTCGACCGGCCCCCCGTCGAGACCACTGATCCGGACGGAGCGCAGCAGCCCCGTGTCCGCGGCGTCGGCGGGCGGGAAGGCGTCGACCTCGACCGTCTGGGTCCCTGCGACGGTTGCGAGGGTGGCGAGGACCCGGGGGTCGACGCGCCCGGCCTCGAGGTCGGCCCGTGCCGCGCTGCTCAGGCGCAGCGCCGGGTTGGTCGCGAGCTGCGCCCCCGCCCGGGCGAGGCCGGGGTCGGCGGTCGGCGTGGACGTGGGCGGGGCGGGCTCGGGGTCGACCGTGGGCGAGGCCGGTCCCGTCGCGAGGGGCGTGACGCTCGGTGCGGGGGCCGGCGCCACCGGGTCGGCCGGGTCGGCCGGCGCCACCGGGTCGGCCGGGTCGCCCGGGACCGGCCCGGCCACGATCGTCAGGCCCGGGTGGGTCAGCCGCTGGGCCCAGGCGGGGACGACCGCCACGGCGGCGGCCAGTGCCGTGACGGCGGCGACGGCGAGCACGGGGCGCCGCACGTCGCGGCGCCAGAGGCGGGTGGGGCGGTAGCGGAGAAACCCGTCGACGACGCAGAGCGTGAGGACGACGACGACGGTGGCGGCCGCGACTAGCACGGCCGGGGAGTCGTTGCCCGCGGCCACCGCGGCCGCGAGCAGCACCGCTGCGGTGAGGGCGAGGGGACGGCCCCGGCGCAGCACGAGCCCGGCGGCGACGACGAGCACGCCGAGGAGGGCGGCGAGCCATCCGACGGACAGCGGGTCGGGGTCGACCGGTCCGACGACACCGGGCAGGCGCAGGCCGATGCCGAGGGCGGCGCCGGCCGTGGCGAGCAGCGCCGTGACCCGCAGCGCCGTCGTCCGGGGGGTGGCTGCGGGCGCCCGGTCGGCGGCCCGGCCGAGCGCGAGGGCCGGGCCGGCGAGGCCGACGAGGAGCGCGGGGGCGAGGACGACCGCACCCGCGAGCGCGAGCACGCCGACGACGAGGCCGGGCCCGGACACCGTCCCGGCCGCGAGGGCGGCGAGCCCGGCGAGGAGGAGCAGGCACGCCGTGACCCCGGCGAGGTCACCGGTGGCGGCCACGTCCGGGACGGGTGGGCAGACCGGCACGAGGACGGCGGCCGCGGCGGCCGCCCAGCGGGGCAGGTCGAGACGTCGCGCGAGGACCCACGCCGCGACGCACAGCAGGAGGACCAGGGCGGTCGCGAGGTCGTCGCGGACCTCGCCCCGCGCGGGCGGCGCGACCTCCCGGGCGACCGCGGCGAGGAGGAGCACGGGGGCGAGCAGCAGCACGTCGTGGGCCGCTCCGGCGCGCGCGTCGTCGACCATCCCGGCCTCCCTCCCGCGCACGGGGAACGGCAGGGTAGGGCGGATGGCCGTGGCGCCCCTGCCGCGCCGTACCACGAGGACCGTAACCCCGCGACCCGGGCGAGGGGAAGACCCCGGAGCCGGCGGATTCGCAGGTCAGGAGGGCCCTCCCGGGCGCCGGGTCGCAGCCGTGCGCCCACACCGCACGTGCGGGCTCGTCGCGGGCGACGTGACCAGCCAGCAGCGACAACCCCGCACGTGCGGGGTCATCGCGGTCCGGGAGTGGCCCGGAGGGGCCTGCTCCGTGCGCCGCCGACCCCGGGGGTCAGTCCTGCTCGAGGCCGTTCGTCAGGCCGAGGGTGCCGTTGGGGTCGAAGACGTCGTAGAGGCGGGGCGCCACGAGTTCCTGCCAGCGACCCAGCTCGGGCGGCCCGATGCGCCGCAGCCGCCCCGGCGGCCGGGGCACACCCGCGGCGCCGAGCGCGGGCCGGCCCCGCCGGCGCCAGCGGACCGCGGTGCCCTTGAGGGGTGCCTTGGGCCGCGGGACGTGCACCCGGCCGCGGGACGGACCGCCGTCGCCGTACCAGGCGTCGAGGGCGTCGGCGGTGCGACCCATCAGCTCCCAGACCTCCGTCGGGTCGTCCGGGACCTCGTCGGCGGGGAGGCCGACGTGCTCGCCGACGAGCTCGCGCCGCAGCCGCCGGACGAACGCGTCGCGGGGCGCGCCGTCGTCCCCGCGCGGCCGGTCGTCCTGGACCGCGAGCGACAGCTCGGAGTCGTTGGTCCACGAGCGACGGTTGAAGTTGTCGGACCCGACGCTGGCCCACACGTCGTCGACGATGCACACCTTGGAGTGCACGTAGACGGGGTAGCCGGTCGGGCTCGTCAGGCCGTAGAGCGCGACCCGGTCGGGCGCGGCCTCGAGGAGCAGGTCCATGGCCAGCCGCCGACCGTACAGCTGGGCGGCGAGCGAGAGGGCGCCGTCCATGTCCGGGACGATCGGGATGACCGCCACCAGGTGGAGGTCGGGCTGCTCGCGCAGCGCCTCGCCGAAGTGCCGCCCCACCTCCTCCGACCAGAGGTACTGGTCCTCGAGGTAGACCAGGCGTCGGGCGGAGCGGACCGCCTTCGCGTTGCCCCGCGCGATGCTCCGCTCCCCCTCGGGGGCGAAGTCGAAGCCCTTCGCGATGAGCTCGGGGTAGGTCCGCAGCACCTGGACCGCCTCGTGGCCGCCCTCGACCGGCGGCGGGGGCGGGGCCTGCTCGGGCAGCGGGCGGGGGTCGAGGTCCTCGCCCTGCAGGCGGCTCGAGGCGAAGCGTCCCGGGTTGCTCGTCAGCGGGGTCGAGTCCTCCCACCGCTCGCGGAACGTCGTCTCGACGTCGTGGACGGCGGGCCCGGTGAGCGCCGCGTGCACGTCGTGCCAGGCCGGGCGCGGCCCGAACACCTGCGGCATCGCGATCGGCTGGGGGTCCCCGTCGTGGTCCGCGGTGTCGCGACGGCTGTGGCACAGGTCGATGCCGCCGACGTAGGCGATGTCGCGCGCGGGGTCGTCGGCGTGCCGCAGCACGACGACCTTCTGGTGGTGCGAGCCGCCGGGCGCGACGCGCATGTCGCGCAGGCACTGACCGCCGGCCTCGTTGACCTCGATGCCGAGCAGCCGCGACTTCTCCGAGTGGAAGCCGAACCGGCGCCAGTGCGAGCGCCAGAGGAGGCCGCGGACCGTGACCCCGCGGCGGGCCGCGGCGGTCAGCGTGGCGCTGAGCGTCGAGCCCGGGTCGTCGGTGAGCCGCTCGTCCGGGTCGCCGCGCCAGTCGGCGAACAGGAGCAGGTCGCCGGGGCCGAGCGCCGAGATGCGCTCGTGGAGCTCGGCGAAGTACGCGGCCCCGTGGGCGATCGGTCGCACGTGGTTGCCGGTGCTCCAGGCGACGTCGTCGGGATGGCGGGCATCGACCCGGGTGTGCGGGTTGCCACGCTCCTGCGGCAGGAGGAAGACGTCGGAGAGCATCGGGCCCATCCTGTCGGACCGCGACCCTCCGCGGGAGGGGAGGGCCGTGGTCCGCGTCACGGACGCGGCGATCGGCGCAGGTCGGCGCCCCTACGATGCCCTCATGGCCGGGTTGCGGGTGGTGCTCGCCGAGGACAACGCGCTGCTGCGTCGGGGCCTCGCCGCGCTGCTCACCGAGCACGACGACGTCGCGTCCGTCGTCGAGACCGGCGACCTCGACGAGCTGCTCGCCGCGGTGGCCCGCGAGCGACCGGACGCCGTGCTCACCGACATCCGGATGCCGCCGACGCACACCGACGAGGGCATCCGGGCGGCCGCCGCGTTCCGCTCCACGGCACCGGACCTCGGCGTCGTCGTCCTCTCGCAGCACGCCGATGCCGACGGCGCGCTGTCGCTCGTCTCGGGAGGCAGCCGCGGCCGCGCGTACCTGCTCAAGGAGCGGGTCTCCGACGTCGACCAGCTCGTCGCCGCACTCACCGCCGTCCGACGCGGCGAGAGCGTCATCGACCCCCACGTCGTCGACGCGCTGATGCAGCACCGGATGCGCTTCGAGGGACCGGTCGCCCGGCTCACCGTGCGCGAGCGGGAGGTGCTCGGCCTCATCGCGACCGGCGCGTCGAACTCCGCCATCGCCGCCCGGCTGCACGTCACCTCGCGCGCCGTCGAGAAGCACATCAACTCGATCTTCAGCAAGCTCGACCTCCCCGAGGGCGAGGCCCTCCACCGGCGGGTCAAGGCGGTGCTCCTCTACCTCGCCGAGAGCGGCGCGGCCGGGACGGGCACGCGGCCGGCGAGGCGCTGACCGTGGGGCGGGTGCGGCTGCCCGGATGGGTCCGCGGGCCGGCGCCGGACGGCTCGACCGAGGCCCGGGTGCGGGCCTACCTCGTCCTCAACCTCGGGGCCATCTGGCTCTCGGTCCTGTTCCTCACGGTCCTCGACCGGGCCATCGGGACGTCGGCCTCGTTGCGGCAGAACATCGTCGCGCTCGTCCTGGCCGGGTTCTCGTACGGCGTCGCGCTCGTGCTCGCCCGGCGCGGTCACCTCCGGGGCGCCGCCGCGACGGCGCTCGTCGCGACGTGGCTCGTGGCCTTCTCGCTCGCGTGGGCCACGCCCTTCACGACACCGGTGGCCCTGCTCGTGCTCCACGTCCCCTCGCTCATCCTCACCGACGCGCTGGGGCTGCGCCTACGGACCGCCCTGCTCACCGCGACGATCGGGCTGACCGGGGCGCTCGTCGCGCTCGGCGAGTGGCGGCGCGCGGCGTGGCTGGCCGACCACCCGGACCTGCCGATGACGCCGCTGCTCGTCGGGTTCTTCACCGTCGTCGTCGCGGCCGTGCTCGTCCTCGGCATCCGGGACGCGGTGCTCCGGCTGGCCCGCAGCCGCGACGAGCTCGAGGACTCCCGGGCGCGCCTGGCCGGGGCGTCGATCGAGGCCCGCCGAGAGATCGAGCGCGACCTGCACGACGGCGCGCAGCAGCGCCTCACCACGCTCGCCGTCGACCTCGGCCGCCTCGGCCGCGCCGTGGAGCGGGACCCGGAGCAGGCCCGCGCCCTCGTCGCGGGCCTCCAGGAGCAGCTCGCCGAGGCGATCCGCGAGCTGCGCGACCTCGCGCACGGCATCTACCCGCCGCTGCTCGCCGAGCGCGGCCTCGCCGGGGCACTCCCCGCGGCGGCGCGTCGCACGACGCTGCCCTGCACCGTCGAGGTCGACCTGCGCGGGGGGCGACCCGCCCCGGAGGTCGAGGCGGCCGTCTACTTCTGCTGTCTCGAGGCGATGCAGAACGCCGACCGGCACTCCGGCGGGTCGCTCATCTCGGTGACCGTCGACGACGAGCGCGGGCTGCACTTCTCGGTGTCCGACGACGGGTGCGGCTTCGACGCCGTGGCGCGGGCCGACGCGAGCGGCATCACGGGGATGCGGGACCGGATCCAGTCCGCCGGAGGGCGGCTGGAGGTGTACTCGGTGCCGGAGGTCGGCAGCTCGGTCGTCGGCGTCTTCCCGCCCCGGTCGCTGCCGCACTGACCGACGGGCCGCGTGGGTGGTGCCAGCACCACCCACGAGCCGGGGGTCGACGCTACCGACAGCGGGGCCGGGATGCGCGAAAGTGAGCGCGTGGCCGTCGCAGGGGACGGCGCACGCACATCACACGGGCGAGCGCATGCGCCCCGGTGACGCCTGGTGGGCCCACGGACCGCTGTCCGTGGGCCCACCCGCGCGTCGGACGGTCCCGCGGCCGCTCCCGCGCCGGTCAGATCGCCAGCAGCGCGATGACGACGGCGAAGACCAGCGGGACGCCGAAGACGACGTCGAGGACGTGGAAGGGCACCCAGTGCAGGTGCGTCACCTTCCAGCCGTAGTCGGCGTCCGGCCACTCCGGCGGCACCCAGCGCCGGGCGCGGTAGAGCCGCTGGCCGAGGAGGAGGGCGGCGTAGATCGCGACGGCCACCCACCAGCCGTCGACGAGCCCCGTCGTCTCCCTCATCGCCCTCCGCTCACGCCTGCCCGAGCGACCCGAGGAGCTCGGTGAACCACGGCACGGTCGGGTCGAACGCCTTGCCGCCCCGGATCCGCGGGAACTCGACCGGACGCAGCTCGTCGCCGCGCTCCTCGTCGTGGCCGATGACGCCGGCCTCGCCGCGCAGCGCCGCGTCGACCGCGAGGTCCGTGCACTCCTTGATGAGCGCGAGGTCGCGGTCGTTCGCGGGCGCCGAGCGCGAGAAGTAGCCGGACTTCTGGACCATCGTCTTCTCGGCGCCGAGCACCTCCGCGAACTGCTTGGCGAACCAGGCACCCGGGTTGACCTTGTCGAGCTGCACGTGGCCGAACGGGTCGCGCGGGACCTCCTGGCCGCTCGCCTCGAGCTGCGCGACGACCTCCTCGACGCCCGCCCCCTCGGACAGGAAGATGTTGACGCAGCCGACCTCGTCCATGACCGTGCGCAGGCGGGCGCCCTCGGCCTCGATGTCGATGTGGCGCTCGGGCACGAAGACGGCGTGGACGTCCCAGGCGCGCGGGTCGTTGCCGATGCCCGGCACGAACTCCTGCTCACCGACCCAGCGGTGGTACTCGGCGGCCGTGGCGGCGGTCAGCCAGCCGCAGTGCCGGCCCATCACCTCGTGGACGATGAGCATCCGCGGGTTCGAGGAGTGCTCGGCGATGATGTTCTGCGCGAACCGGCTTCCCTGCTCGGCCGCCGTCCACGCGCCGAGCGACTGGCGGATCGGGACGACGTCGTTGTCGATCGTCTTCGGCAGGCCGACGACGGTCAGCTCGTAGCCGTTCTCGTGGAGGTACGCGGCGAGGTCGGCGGCGGTCGTGTTGGTGTCGTCGCCACCGATGGTGTGCAGGACGTCGACACCGTCGGCGGTCAGGCGCTCGGCCGCGACGTGCAGCGGGTCCTGGCCCTCCTGGACGAGGCCGCGGCGCACGCAGTCGGCGACGTTGGTCAGCTTGACCCGGCTGTTGCCGATCGGGCTGCCGCCGAAGCGGTGCAGGAGGTGCGCCTTCTCGCGGACCTCGGGCGTGACCTCGACGTACTCGCCCTTGAGCAGGCCGGTGTAGCCCCCCGTGTAGGCGATGATCCGCACGTCGGGCGCGACCTCGGTGTACCGCTCGATGAGGCCGCCGACGGCCGACGAGAGGCACGGGGCCAGGCCACCGGCGGTGAGCATGGCGACGGTGCGGACGGTCATGGTGCGGGCTCCTTCGATGGCTGACGGTGCGGCTGCGGCCATTCTGGCAACACCGGGGGTGCTCGTGTGGCGGCGGTCACCATCGGGGACGGCGCAGGGGGACCACAGGAACCTCCCTTAAAACTACGCAGCACCAGGGGACGCTCCTCGATAGTTCAGCAATCCGTCCCGGACGGACACGGCGTGGTGGCGCTTAGACCGCCCTTACGACCCCTGTTTGTCCTGTGCGGCATCGTTAAGACGGAGGCTGTATCGCCGGTAGGCAATCCAGAGAGACAGGCCAACCCACACGGCGTTTGATAGCGCAACAATATTGAGGAACACCCAGATGGGGTCGTGGATCAACAGTACGCTGGACTCCCAACGGGCATGCCGCATCACGGTCAAGAGCCCACTCGTCGATTCGTCTTGAGCGCGCGAAAGACTTACCAGCCAAAAGAGCGCCGAAAGAGCTGTCAGCAGGCTGATTGAATTGTGCACGAAGGTAGCAATCGATCCATACGCGACACCGGCACGCCGCATCGTCGCGAGCGACAACGCTAGCGCTGGACCAGCGACTAGGTGTACTCGGCCGGGACGTTGGTGACGCGTAGGCGTTGACGACGAGGAGAACCTCCGGGTGAGGTGTGGATTGTCTAGGTCCTACACCGCCCGGAGGTTCTCGTGGCCCACGCTAACGCTCGTCTGAA